>CAUQPA010000541.1:0-3573 GCA_963519325.1 uncultured Pseudomonas sp.
CAATTGGAGCCACCCGCAACTGGTACCCGTCGATCATCCCGAAGTCCTGGCGTTTACCCGCCAGGTGCACCCCCCGGCATGACAGGAGCCGAGATGATCGATCGACACGACTACGTAGCCCTCGAGTGGGTCAAGGGAGAGATCGCCGAAACCTTGCAGCAGGCCCGCAAGGCGCTCGAGGCGTTCGTCGACAACCCCCAGGACCGTAGCCGCCTGGGCTTTTGCCGGACCTATGTGCACCAGGTCTACGGCACCCTGCAGATGGTGGAGTTCTACGGCGCGGCGCTGCTCGCCGAGGAGATGGAGCTGCTGCTGCAGGCGCTCCACGAGGAGCGGGTGAACAGTTCGGACGAGGCGCTGGAAGTACTGATGCAGGCCATCCTGCAGGTACCGCCCTATCTCGACCGGGTCCTGGAGGCCCGGCGCGACCTGCCGCTGGCCATCCTGCCGCTGCTCAACGACCTGCGCTCGGCGCGTGGGGAAAAGCTGCTGTCGGAAACCAGCCTGTTCTCCCCGGATCTGTCCGCCACGCCGCTGTCCCTGACCGACGCCGAGCTGGCCGACCGCGCCGCACCGGACTGGCTGCCGCGGTTGCGCAAGCTGCGCCAAGCCCTGCAGGGTGCCCAGGTCGGGCTGTTCCGCGACCGCGACGTCCAGTTGCACCTGGATTACCTGCTGCGCGTCTTCGAGCGCCTGGACCAGCTCTGCGCCGGATCGCCCTTCGGGGCCCTCTGGCCGGTGGCGGCGGGCTTGACCGAACTGCTGCAGGCCGGCGAGCTGGACAACAGCAGTTCGATCCGCGGTCTGCTGCGGCAACTCGATCGTGAGTTGAAGCGACTCATCAGTGATGGCGTGGTGACGCTCAACCAGCCGGCGCCGGCCGACCTGCTGAAGAATCTGTTGTTCTACCTGGCCAAGGCACCGGTGCAGAGCCCGCGCATCGCCGCGCTCAAGGCCCACTACCGCCTCGACGAGGCGCTGCCGGACGCCGAGCTGGTGGGCTTCGAGCGCTCGCGCATCGTTGGCCCGGATCGCGAGGCTATGCGTTCGGTCGTCACCGCGCTCTGCGAGGAGCTGGTGCAGATCAAGGACAGCCTCGACCTCTTCGTGCGCAGTGATCGCCAGCAGGTCGCCGGCCTGCGCAGCCTGCTGGCGCCACTCAAGCAGATCGCCGATACCCTGGCGGTGCTGGGCTTCGGCCAGCCGCGCAAGGTGGTGCTGGAACAGCACGACGCCGTCGCCGAACTGGCCGAGGGCGGGCGCGAGGCCAGCGATGCCGCGCTGATGGACATCGCCGGCGCATTGCTCTACGTGGAAGCCACCCTGGCCGGCATGGTCAGTGGCAACGAGGTGGGCGATGCCGAGGAGAGCCGGCTGCCCACCACCGATATCGACCAGTTGCACCGGGTGGTGGTGCGCGAGGCGCGCAACGGGCTGGAGCAGTCCAAGGACGCCATCATCGAATTCATCGCCTCCCAGTGGAACCACGTCCACCTGGAGCCGGTGCCGCTGTTGCTGACCCAGGTCCGCGGCGGCCTGGCGATGATCCCGCTGGAGCGGGCGGCGTCCCAGGTGCAGGCGGCGAATGACTACATCTGCGAGCAGTTGCTGGGCAAGCAGGCGGTACCCAACTGGCAGAGCCTGGATACCCTGGCCGATGCCATCACCAGCGTCGAGTACTACCTGGAGCGCCTGGCGGAAGACCCCTCCACGCCCCATGACATGATTCTCGACATCGCCGACGAGAGTCTGGTCGCCCTTGGCTATCCGCCGAAGGCCAAGCCGGGCGAAGCCGAGCTGGCGGAAGCCGCGGCGGAGCCCCAGGTTGACGAGGCGCCGGCGGAGCCGCCGGAGGACCCCGAGGCAGCCCAGGCGTCTTGGGCGCCGACCGCCTTGCCGGAGGAGGAGCCAGCGGGCCTGCCGGCAGACCTCCTGCCGACGGAAGCGCCGGTCGCCGCACCCGCTGCGGTGGACGAGCCGCTGGCGTTCACCTTGCCGGTCGCGGCGGCCAGCGAGGAAGCCGACGACCAGCCGCTGGCGGTGGCCGAAGATGAAGCGGCCGAGCCGCCGTTGGCCGCTCCCGAGCCCCTGGTCGCCGATGCGGACGCCGTCGCCAAGGTGCTGGCCGCACCGGTCGAGGCCATCAACCCTCCGGCGGCGCAGGTGCCTCAGGCCCTGTTGCCGCCGCCGGCCGATGCCGAACCCGTCGAGGAAGAACTCCGCGAGGTCTTCATCGAGGAGGCCGGCGAGGTCCAGGCGGAGCTGGAACGTTGGCTGCCGACCTGGCAGGCCGATCCCGAGCAGCGCACCGCGCTGAGCGAATTGCGGCGTAATTTCCACACCCTCAAGGGCAGTGGCCGCATGGTCCAGGCGCTGGTCATCGGCGAACTGGCCTGGGCGCTGGAGAATCTTTTCAATCGCCGTCTGGATCACAGCGTCGCTCACAGCGCCGCCTTGCAGGCGGTGGTCGAGCAGACCTGCGCGCTGCTGCCGGAGCTGGTCGAGGAATACGCCGAGGATCGTCAAAGGCAACGTGACGACGTCGACTGGCTGGCCCACGCCGCCCATGCACTGGCGCGCAACGAGGCGCTGCCCGAGCGAGTTCAGGCAGGCAGCGCGGCCCCGTCCGCGCCAGCGGCGTTGCCCGTGGCAGAGGTCCTCGAATCCGAAGTCCTTGCACCCGCCGCAGCCGAAGCCGATACCCAGTTGCTGGATATCTTCCGTACCGAGGCCCAGGCCCATCTCCATACCGTTCGCCGCTACCTGGAACAGGCCGGGACGGGCAATGCCCTGCCGGTCTCCGACAATCTCCTGCGCGCCCTGCACACCCTCAAGGGCAGTGCCCACATGGCGGGCAGCTCGCCGATGGCCGAATTGGCCTCGGCGCTGGAGCGGCTGGCCAAGGAATACAAGCTAGCCCACATCGCCTTCGCCGAGCCGGAGTGCGCCCTGCTGGCCCAGGGAGTGGATCTCCTGGAGGAGCGCCTGGCCAGTCTGGACGAGGCTTCGCTGGCCACTCCGCTGGCTGGCGCCGCGGCGATGATCGAGCACTGTGACGCCCTGCTGGAGCCGTTGCACCAGGCGCTGCCGATACCGGAAGCGCCGCTGCCGGAGCATCGCGACGTCTTGCGCCTGGCCGATTTCCTGATGCCGGCCATGGATCTGCTGCTGGAAGCCGATGAGCGGCTGAACGCCTGGCACCGCGAAGGTGACCAGGCCGCCTGCCCGGACCTGCTGGCCGAGCGCCTGAATACCTTCGCCGATGGCGCCGCCCGGGTCGGCCTGGCCGACGTGGAGCCGCTCGCCGAGGCGCTGCAGGTGGTCTATGCGGCGGTGGCCAGTGGTTCGCTACCGGCCGACGAGGCCTTCTTCCGCGAGGCGGAAGAAGCCCAGGAAGCCCTGATCAGCATGCTCAACCAGCTGGCTGGCGGCATGCGGGCGATCCCGAACGAAGAGCGGATCCAGGGCCTGCGTGCCCTGCTGGCGGGCATCCTCGCCGGGTTGCCGATGGAGGCGACCACCCTGCTGGCCGAGGCCGAACCCGAGGCGGCTTTCGCGCTCGAAACGGCCACG
>CAUQPA010000542.1:0-3568 GCA_963519325.1 uncultured Pseudomonas sp.
GCCCTGGCGCAGGCGCAGGTCGAGCAGCTCCAGCGAGCCGAGGATGCCGGTCAGCAGGTTGTTGAAGTCGTGGGCGATGCCACCGGTGAGCTGGCCGACCGCTTCCATCTTCTGCGACTGTCGCAGCGCCTCTTCCATCAGCCGGACGCGTTCCTGCTCGTTGAAGCGCTCGGTCACGTCGTAGGCGAACTCATAGGCGCCGATGCAGCGGCCCTCAGCGTCGTACAACGGGGTGAATTGCAGCTCGTAATGGCGCCGCGTCGGCGCCTCGCTCACCGAGATGATCTCGCGGAAGGTCTCACCGGCGAAGGCGCGGTGCCATAACGGCACGATGACCTCGTACAGATCGGGTCGCCGCTTGAGATTCTCCAGCAGGGAACCGCCGATAGAGGGGCGGACCCCCAGCGCATGTTCGAGGATATCGGCCCCGGAGTCGTTGATCGCCAGCCAGCGGAAATCGAAGTCCACTACCTGGACCAGGGCCGTGGCACCGTTCACCACGTTGGCCAGGATCCGGTTGGCGGCCAGGGCGGACTGCACCCGCTCCTCGAGGGTCTCGTTGAGCTGGCGCAGGGCTGCCTCGGCGCGCTTGCGCGGGGTGATGTCCTGGAACAGCACGGCGACCTGGCGCCGGCTGGCCGGCTCGATGCGGAAGGCGGTCAGCTCCAGGTAGCGCCCGGTGGCCACCAATTCCTGCTCGAAGCGGATGGACTCGCCGGTGCGCAGCACCTGGCCGTAGCGGTCGAGCCAGGCCTGGGCCTCGTCGCCGACCACGTCGCGCAGCTTCTTACCCACGATGTTGGGAATGCCGGCATGGGCGGCGTAGGCCGGATTGGCCTCGATGTGAAGGTAGTCGCTCAGCGGCCCATGGGGGCCGTCGAGGAATTCGATGATGCAGAAGCCCTCGTCCATGGCGTTGAACAGGAACTGGTAGCGCTCGCTGGCCAGGGCGGCGGGGCTTTCAGGGGGCGCGGCGCGGGTGTCGAGTTGCTGGCGCAGCTGTTGATTACGCTGCTCCAGCTCGGCAAGGCGCGCCAGCAGGGCGGGGATATCGGCAGCAGGCACGGCAGGCTCGGCGAGAAAAGATGAGGCGACGGCTTCGCTTCAAAGACCGGTATTAGACGACCCGGGACGGAAAAGTGCCAGGCGCATCACAGATTCTGTAAGGCGGTGTTCAGGGGGATCGGCGCGCGCCCCGGCTGCTCGGGCTAGCCAGGCTTTAATCCCTGCAGGGCTGCCTGACCACTCTGCTTTGGGTGGATTGACACCTCTCGATGTCACTCATACGATGTCATATGAATATCTGGTAACAGCTTTCCAACGACCCCGGTTCACGCCGGTCAATAACAACAAGTCAGGAAGCCTATTCGATGACTATCCAGGTCACTCCCGAGACGGAGTCCGCCCTGCGGCCGCAGGTCCCGCCCGTCGCCGCCGTTCCCCACACCTCCCGCATCACCCGCTATCGCTGGCTAATCTGCGCCCTGCTGTTCATCGCCATCGGCATCAACTACATCGATCGGCAGATGATCGGCATCCTCAAGCCCACGCTGCAGGCGGACCTGGGCTGGACGGAGACCGACTACGCCAAGATCGTGTTCTGGTTCCAATGCGCCTATGCCATCGGTTTCCTGACCTTCGGCCGCATCATCGACAAGGTCGGGGTGCGCATCGGCTACGCCCTGGCCTTCACCATCTGGACCATCGCCAGCATCGGCCACGGCATCGCCCATACCGTCACCCACTTCGTGCTGGTGCGCTTCACCCTCGGCTTCGGCGAGTCCGGCAGCTTCCCGGCCAGCCTCAAGGCGGTGTCGGAATGGTTTCCGCAGAAGGAGCGCGCCCAGGCCACCGGCATCTTCAACGCCGGCACCGCCATGGGGCCGATCATCACACCTTTGCTGGTGCCGGCCATCACCCTGGCCTGGGGCTGGCGGGCGGCCTTCATCTCCATCGGCGTGGTCACCGCGCTGTGGCTGATCGCCTGGCTGCTGATCTATCGCCGTCCCCACGAGCACCCCAAGGTGAGCCGCGAAGAACTGGCCTACATCCAGGCCGACGACGGCTCGCCGGTATCGGCCAAGCCGGCCACCGCGGTGAAGATCTCCTGGTTCAAGCTGCTGACCTTCCGCGAGACCTGGGCCTACGCCGCCGGCAAGTTCCTCACCGATCCGATCTGGTGGCTGTACCTGTTCTGGCTGCCGGACTTCCTCGGCAAGACCTACGGCCTGAACCTGAAATCCTTCGGCCCGCCGCTGATCGCCATCTATATCCTCGCCGACATCGGCTCGGTGATGGGCGGCTGGGGTTCCTCCAAGCAGATGAAGCTCGGCCGCAGCGCCAACCTGGCGCGCAAGACCACCATGCTGCTCTGCGCCCTGGCGGTCGTGCCCATCGTCACCGCCCAGTTCGTCTCCAGCCTGTGGCTGGTGGTAGGCATCATCGGTCTGGCCGCCGCGGCGCACCAGGCCTGGTCGGCCAACCTCATGACCCTGCCGTCGGACCTCTTCCCCAAGGAAGCCGTGGCCTCGGTGATCGGCATCGGCGGTACCGCCGGCGCCATCGGCGGCATGCTGATGACCACCTACAACGGCTACATCCTGGAAATCTTCAAGTCCTACCAGCCGATTTTCATCGTGGCCGGCAGCGCCTATCTGGTGGCTATCCTGGTCATCCACTTCCTCACGCCGCGCCTCAAGCCGGTACCGCTGGAGCGCATCTCGGCCGGTTGAGCGGCCGCCGCCGACCGCAAAGCCGCGTGGCGCTGCCACGCGGCTTTTTTCATTCCGTACGCGCGGCCAGCCACTTGCCCAGCAGGGCATCCAGCTGCTGCTGCTCCGCCGCGCTGAGGGTGGCCAGGGCGCGGCGCTCGTTGTCGACGTGGGCGGCCATCAGGCCGTCGATCAGGGCGAAGCCCTGGGGGGTGAGGGCCACCAGGGTGCTACGGCGATCCCCGGGATGCTTCCGGCGCTCGATCAGGCCGGCGCGCTCCAGGCGGTCGAGGCGATTGGTCATGCCGCCCGAGGAGATCATGGCCGACTCATAGAGCACCGTGGGGCTCAGGGCATAGGGCTCGCCGGCGCGCCTCAGAGTGGCCAGCACATCGAATTCGCCATAGTGCAGGCCGTGCTCGTCGAAGAAGGGCTGCAGCACGTCGCGGCTCAGCACCTGGGCGACCTCGCCGAGACGACCGATGAGCCGCATGGGCAGGGCATCCAGGTCGGGGCGCTCGCGGTGCCACTGGTCCACGGCGAATTCGGCGCGATCGGCCATAGGGTTACCTCGTGAATATATCTTGATGTTAAGATACTTCTCATCAAGAGAAATATCGGATCACTCTGGAGATTGTCCATGCTTTCCGCATCCCCTTCATCCCCGGCCGCTACCACGCCGCGGCAGGACGCCTTACTGGCCGTGCTGCTGGTGCTGCTGGTCGGTCTCAACCTGCGACCCATCCTGGCCGCCATCGGCCCGCTACTGGACGGCATCCAGGCCGCGACCGGGCTGGAGGGCAGTGGCGCCGGAGCCCTCACCACCCTGCCCATCGCCGCCATGGGCCTCTGTGCCC
>CAUQPA010000543.1:0-3561 GCA_963519325.1 uncultured Pseudomonas sp.
GTGGGAACACCGCCTGCTCGCGGCTGTAGGGGTGGGTCCACTCCCCGGCCAGTTCGCGCGCGGTATGGGGCGCGTTCTTCAGCGGATTGTCCTGGGGATCCAGGGTGCCATTTTCCAGGGCGCGGATCTCTTCGCGGATGGCGATCATGGCGTCGCAGAAGCGATCCAGTTCCTGCTTGGACTCGCTCTCGGTGGGCTCGATCATCAGGGTGCCGGCCACCGGGAAGGACATGGTCGGCGCATGGAAGCCGAAGTCGATCAGGCGCTTGGCCACGTCGTCCACGGTCACGCCACTGCTGTCCTTGAGCGGACGCAGGTCGAGGATGCACTCGTGGGCCACCAGGCCGCTGGTGCCGGTGTAGAGCACTGGGTAGTGCTCTTCCAGGCGCCGGGCGATGTAGTTGGCGCTGAGGATGGCCACCTGGGAGGCGCGGGTGAGACCGGCGCTGCCCATCATCTTCAGGTACATCCAGGAGATCGGCAGGATGCTGGCGCTGCCGTAGGGCGCCGCGCAGACCGCGCCTTCCTTGCGCTCCAGGTGGGCGTGGCCGGGCAGGAAGGGCGCCAGGTGCGCCTTGACGCCGATAGGGCCGACGCCCGGACCACCGCCGCCGTGGGGGATGCAGAAGGTCTTGTGCAGGTTGAGGTGGGAGACGTCGCCGCCGAATTGACCCGGGGCGCAGAGGCCGACCATGGCGTTCATGTTGGCGCCGTCGATATAGACCTGGCCGCCGTGGTCATGGACCACCTGGCAGATCTCGCGGATGGCCTCCTCGAACACCCCGTGGGTGGACGGGTAGGTGATCATCAGCGCGGCCAGGCGATCGCTGTGCTGTTCGGCCTTGGCGCGCAGGTCGTCGAGGTCGACGTTGCCACGCTTGTCGCAGGCCACCACCACCACGCGCATGTCGACCATGCTGGCGGTGGCGGGGTTGGTGCCGTGGGCCGAGGCCGGGATCAGGCAGACATCGCGTTCGCCCTGGCCGCGGCTCGCGTGATAGGCACGAATGGCCAGCAGACCGGCGTACTCGCCTTGGGAACCGGCGTTGGGCTGCAGGGAGACGGCGTCGTAGCCGGTGGCGGCGCAGAGCATGGCTTCCAGCTCGGTGGTGAGCTGGGCATAGCCCTGGGCCTGGTCGGCCGGCGCGAAGGGATGGATGGCGCCGAATTCGGCCCAGGTGACCGGGATCATCTCGCTGGCGGCATTGAGCTTCATGGTGCAGGAGCCCAGCGGGATCATGGTGCGATCCAGCGCCAGGTCCTTGTCCGCCAGCTTGCGCAGGTAGCGCATCAGCTCGGTCTCGGACCTATGGCTGGCGAACACCGGGTGGGTCAGGAAGGCCGACTGGCGGCGCAGTGCCTCCGGCACTTCCACGCCACTGACGTCGCCCAGCTCGGCGACCTGGGGCGCAGCCTGGCCGTCGGCGAGGATCTCCAGTAGCGCCTGGACGTCGGCCAGGGTGCTGGTTTCGTCCAGGGACACGCCCAGGGCCTCTTCGCTGACTTCGCGCAGGTTGTAGCCGCGGGCGCGAGCGGCCTCGTGCAGGGCGGCGGTGCGCGCGCCGAACACCAGGGTCAGGGTGTCGAAGGCGGTGTGCTGGGTCTGGTGACCGAGGCGCTGCAGGCCGGCGGCCAGCAGGCCGGTAAAACGCTGCACCCGGGTGGCGATGCGGGTCAGGCCTTCGGGGCCGTGGTAGACCGCATACATGCTGGCGATGTTGGCCAAGAGCACCTGAGCGGTGCAGATGTTGCTGGTGGCCTTCTCGCGGCGGATGTGCTGCTCGCGGGTCTGCAGGGCCAGGCGATAGGCCGGGTTGCCGTGGCGGTCGATGGACACGCCGACGACGCGCCCGGGCATGTCGCGCTTGTACTTGTCTTGCGTCGCGAAGTAGGCCGCGTGGGGACCGCCGAAGCCGAGCGGTACGCCGAAGCGCTGGGCGGTGCCGATGGCCACGTCCGCGCCCAGTTCGCCGGGCGGGGTGAGCAGGGTCAGGGCCAGCAGGTCGGCGGCCATGGCCACCAGGGCACCGGCGGCCTGGAAGGCCTGGATGCTCTCGCGGTAGTCGCGGATCTCACCAGTGGTCATCGGGTACTGGAACAGCGCGCCGAAGAAGCGGCCGTGGTCCTCGATCTCGGTTTCCACGCCCACCACCACCTCGATGCCCAGGGGTTCGGCGCGGGTGCGCAAGACGTCCAGGGTCTGCGGATGGCAGTGCACGGAGGCGAAGAAGGCGTTGGCCTTGTTCTTCGCCAGGCGCTTGCAGAAGGTCATGGCCTCGGCGGCGGCGGTACCCTCGTCCAGCAGCGAGGCGTTGGCCACCGGCATGCCGGTGAGGTCGCCGATCAGCGTCTGGAAGTTGAGCAGGGCTTCCAGGCGGCCTTGGGAGATCTCCGGCTGGTAGGGGGTGTAGGCGGTGTACCAGGCCGGATTTTCCAGCAGGTTGCGCAGGATCGGCGCCGGGGTATGGGTGTTGTAGTAGCCCTGGCCGATGAGGCTCTTGAGCAGGCGATTCTTGCCGGCGATGGCGCGCAGCTCGGCCAGGGCATCGGCCTCGGACAGCCCGGCGGGCAGGTCCAGCACGCTGGTGCCCTTGATGCTCTCGGGAATGACCCGGGCGGTCATGGCCTCCAAGGATTCGTAGCCGAGCAGGTCGAGCATGGCGATCTCGTCCAGCTCGCGCGGGCCGATGTGGCGCGGGACGAATTCGTCGGCGGTGCTGAGGGTAGCGTGCAGCGACATGGCGGTCTTACCCCTTGATCAGTTGCTGATAGGCGGCTTCGTCGAGCAGGGCGGCGAAGGCTTCGGCATTGGCGGGCTGGAAGCGGAAGAACCAGCCGGCCTCCAGCGGATCGCTGTTGATGGTCTCGGGCGCATCATTGAGCGCTTCGTTGACGGCCAGGACCTCGCCGTCCAGCGGCATGGTGATGTTGCTGGCGGCCTTGACCGATTCCAGGACCGCGACTTCGTCGCCCCGGGCGTAGCTGCGCAGCTCCGGCAGTTGCACGAAGACCAGGTCGCCGAGCGAATCCTGAGCATAGTCGGTGATGCCGACGGTGATGCTGCCATCGGCTTCCTGACGCAGCCACTCGTGTTCTTCGGTAAAGCGCAGACCCATTGCCAGACTCCTGCGGACGTTTGTCCTGGTGAATAGATGGGTGCGATGTTGCAAGGCCAGTGCCAGGATCAAAAGCCAGTGATTTCAGGGGTTTAAGCTGGGCCACCTAGTGGCCTTGTAGCGAAATCGATACAGATGTCCGCTAGCCCCTCACTAGCCGTAACGTTTTAGAAACAGAGTATCGATTTCGTTACGATGTTAGCCTGGCTGTCGGATCGGACAGCCCAGCTATAGGAGTCGGCCTGGCTCCTGGCCTCAATCGAGGATGAAATGCGGTAGGAAGCGCGAGCTGTCCTGGGTAATCAGCGAGCGATCCTCGCGAATGCCCAGGCCGCAGGCACTTTCTCCCACCACCCAACTGCCCAGCACCGGGTAGTGACCGGCGAAACAGGGCAGCGGCTGGCAGGCCTGGCTCAGCGGCGCGGCTGCACGCTTTCAGAAACGA
>CAUQPA010000544.1:0-3544 GCA_963519325.1 uncultured Pseudomonas sp.
CCACAGGGACGAGCGCATGGCAGCCATGGCGGTGGAGATGGGGTTGGCCAGCATCACCGGTTGCGCCTCGGGGGCGAATAGCCGGAAGGTCTTTTCATCGATGAAGCTGTAGGTGATGGCTTCCTGGTAGCCGCGGGCCACCAGCAGGCGACGCAGTTGGCTCAGCTCGCCCTTGCTTTCAGGCAGGGGTTGCGGCGCCAGGCGTGCCTGGGGAAAACGGATCGGCAGCTGGTTGTAGCCATACAGACGGGCTAGCTCTTCGATCAGATCGACTTCGATGCTGATGTCGAACCTGTGGCTGGGCACGCCTACCTGCCAGCGACCGGCTTCCAGACGGGCCACGGCCAGACCCAGGCCGCTGAGCAGCCGCTCGACCTGGGCATCGTCCAGGGTCAGGCCCAGGACGCGCTCGATGCGCTCGGCGCGCAGCAGGATCGGCTCGACCTGCGGCAGGTGCTCGGCACTCACCGCCTCGATGACCGGGCCCGGCTCGCCACCGACGATGTCCAGCAGCAGGCGGGTCGCCCGCTCCATGGCCTTGCGTGCCAGCTCGAAGTCCACGCCCCGCTCGAAGCGGTGGGAGGAATCGGTGTGCAGGCCATAGGAACGGGCCTTGCCGGCCACGGCGATGGTGTCGAAGAAGGCGCTTTCCAGGAACAGGTCACGGGTACCGGCGGCGACACCGCTGTGCTCGCCGCCCATGACGCCGGCGATGGCCAGGGCGCGTTCGTGGTCGGCGATCACCAGGGTGTCGTTGCGCAGTTCGATGTCCTGGCCGTCCAGCAGCACCAGGCGCTCGCCGGCCTCGGCCAGGCGTACGCGGATACCGCCCTTGATCTGGTCCAGATCGAAGGCATGCATGGGCTGACCCAGTTCGAGCATCACGTAGTTAGTGACGTCGACGGCGGCGTCGATGCTACGCACGCCACTGCGGCGTAGGCGCTCGACCATCCAGTCCGGGGTCGGGCGGGACAGGTCGACGTTCCTGACCACGCGACCCAGGTAGCGCGGGCAGGCCTGGGGAGCCAGCACCTCGACCTCACGGGTCTCCTGGTGCACGGGGGCCACCGGCTCGACCAGCAGCGGCTCGACGGTGGCGTTGTACAGAACGCCCACTTCCCGCGCCAGGCCGGCGATGGACAGGCAGTCGCCGCGGTTCGGCGTCAGGTCGACGTCGATGATGGCGTCGTCCAGCTGCAGGTAGCTGCGAATGCTCTCGCCCACCGGCGCAGCCGCGGGCAGTTCCAGCAGGCCGCTGTTGTCGTCGCTGATCTGCAGTTCGCTGGCCGAGCAGAGCATGCCGTGGGATTCCACGCCGCGCAGCTTGGCCTTCTTGATGGTGAAGTCACCCGGAAGGGTGGCGCCGACGGTGGCGAAAGGTACCTTCAGGCCCGCACGCACATTGGGCGCGCCGCAGACCACCTGGAAGGACTCCTGGCCGTTGCTGACCTGGCAGACGTTGAGCTTGTCGGCATCGGGATGGCGCTCGACGGAGACCACTTCGCCGACGATGACGCCCTGGAAACTGCCGGCCGCCGCTTCGACGCCGTCCACTTCCAGGCCGGCCATGGACAGCCGGGCAACCAGATCCTCGTGCGTAGCCGCAGGGTTCACCCAGCTACGCAGCCATTGTTCACTGAATTTCATAGGACTCCCGTCTGGCAGCTAGCGGAATTGCGCCAGGAAGCGCAGATCGTTGTCGAAGAAGAGGCGCAGGTCGTTGACCCCGTAGCGCAGCATGGCCAGACGCTCCGCGCCCATGCCGAAGGCGAAGCCCTGGTACTTCTCTGGATCGATGCCGGCCATGCGCAGGACATTGGGGTGGACCATGCCGCAGCCCAGCACCTCGAGCCAGCGCGAGGCCGGTTCGCCATCGCGACTCGGGCGACGGATGTCCACCTCGGCCGATGGCTCGGTGAAGGGGAAGTAGGAGGGACGGAAGCGCACTTCCAGTTCTTCCTCGAAGAACTCGCGCAGGAAGCTCACCAGGGTGCTCTTGAGATCGGCGAAGCTGACTTCCTCGTCGATCACCAGGCCCTCGACCTGATGGAACATCGGCGAGTGGGTCTGATCGCTGTCGCAGCGGTACACGCGACCCGGGCAGATGATGCGGATCGGCGGCTGCTGGCTCTCCATGGTGCGGATCTGCACCGGCGAGGTGTGGGTGCGCAGCAGCATGTTGGCGTTGAAGTAGAAGGTATCGTGCATCGCCCGCGCCGGGTGGTGGCCGGGGATGTTGAGCGCCTCGAAGTTATGGTAATCGTCTTCGATCTCGGGACCGGTGGCGACGCCATAGCCGATGTTGGCGAACAGGCGCTCGATGCGCTCCAGGGTACGGGTGACGGGATGCAGGCCACCGGAGGCCTGGCCGCGCCCGGGCAGGGTCACGTCGATGCGTTCCGCGGCGAGGCGAGCGGCCAGCGCGGCCTGCTCCAGCGTCGCCTTGCGGCTGTTGATTGCGTCCTGGACACGTTCCTTGGCGGCGTTGATCAGGGCGCCGGCCTGGGGGCGCTCCTCCGCCGTGAGGTGGCCCAGGGTCTTCATGATCTGGGTCAGCTCACCCTTCTTGCCCAGGTAATTGACCCGGAGCTGTTCCAGGGCATTGGTGTCTTCGGTGTGCCGCACGGCCTCCAGGGCTTGGGAGACCAGCGCATCCAGGTTTTCCATCTAGGGACTCCAGATACAAAATAGGGGAAGAGCTATGAGGCTCTTCCCCTATCGATAACGTTGCTTCGCGCACGAAGCGCGAGATTGCCGGGGGGCTTAAGCCAGCGAAGCTTTAGCTTTCTCGACAATCGCAGCAAACGCCGCTTTTTCGTTCACGGCCAGATCGGCCAGTACCTTACGGTCGATCTCGATGGCCGCTTTCTTCAGGCCGGCGATCAGACGGCTGTAGGACAGACCGTTGATACGAGCACCAGCGTTGATACGAGCGATCCACAGAGCGCGGAACTGACGCTTCTTCTGGCGGCGGTCGCGGTAGGCGTATTGGCCTGCCTTGATTACCGCTTGCTTAGCGACGCGGAAGACGCGCGAACGGGCACCGTAGTAGCCTTTGGCGAGCTTCAGGATTTTCTTGTGACGGCGACGAGCGATGACGCCACGCTTAACACGAGCCATGAGTAACTTCCTCTAGATTCTTGACCAGGATTAACGAAGGCGCAGCATGCGCTCGACCTTTTGGACGTCGGATGCATGCATCAGCGACGTACCGCGCAGCTGACGCTTACGCTTGGTGGTCATCTTGGTCAGGATGTGGCTCTTGAAAGCGTGCTTGTGCTTGATACCACCAGCAGTCTTCATGAAGCGCTTCGCAGCGCCGCTCTTGGTTTTCATCTTTGGCATGTTCGGATACTCCGCATTGAGTGATTACGCATAACTGCAAGGCCTGCCAGTGCCCTGGTAGTTACTTTTTCTTCTTGGGGGCGATGACCATGATGAGTTGACGTCCTTCCATCTTAGGATGCTGCTCAACGGTGCCGTGTTCGACGAGGTCGGCTTCGACCCGCTTCAACAGCTCCATGCCCAGCTCCTGGTGGGCCAT
>CAUQPA010000545.1:0-3538 GCA_963519325.1 uncultured Pseudomonas sp.
GGATAGAGCGGCCGAGGAGGGCAGAGGGTGGCGATCATGGCGAGCTGGCGACGGATACCGCGTGGGGTCTGGATCCTGGGTGGGGTGAGCATGTTCATGGACATCTCCTCGGAGATGATCCACAGCCTGCTGCCGCTGTTCCTGGCCACCGGCCTGGGCTTGAGCGTGCTCTATATCGGTATCCTCGAAGGGGTGGCCGAGGCGACCGCGCTGATCACCAAGATCTTTTCCGGGGTGCTCAGCGACTACCTGGGCCGGCGCAAGGGCCTGGCGATGCTGGGTTATGGCCTCGGCGCCCTGAGCAAGCCGCTGTTCGCCCTGGCCAGTGGCGCCGGTCTGGTGTTCGGCGCGCGCTTCATGGATCGCATCGGCAAGGGTATTCGCGGCGCCCCGCGCGATGCCCTAGTGGCCGATGTGACACCACCGGAGATCCGTGGCGCCGCCTATGGCCTGCGCCAGTCGCTGGATACCCTCGGCGCCTTCCTCGGGCCGCTGCTGGCGGTGGGGCTGATGCTGCTCTGGGCCAACGACTTTCGCGCGGTGTTCTGGGTGGCGGTGATCCCGGCCTTCCTCGCCGTGGCCCTGCTGGTTTTCGGCCTGGACGAACCCAAGGCGGCCGTCACCCAGGCCCGTACCAATCCGCTCACCCGGGCCCAGTTTCGCAAGCTGCCGGCGGCCTTCTGGCAGGTAGCGCTGCTCGGCGGCGTCTTCACCCTGGCGCGCTTCAGCGAAGCCTTCCTGGTGCTCAAGGCCGAGCAGGTGGGGGTGCCCCTGGCGCTGGTACCGTTGGTGATGGTGGGCATGCACCTGGTGTTCTCGCTGTCGGCCTATCCGCTGGGTGCGCTGTCCGACCGGGTCGGTCATCGCGCGCTGCTGGCCTGGGGCCTGGTCCTGCTGATCCTGGCCGACCTGGTACTGGCGTTCAGCGGCGGCTGGATCGGCCTGGCCCTGGGTGTCGTGCTCTGGGGCCTGCACATGGGCATGACCCAGGGCCTGCTCGCCGCCATGGTCGCGCGTACCGCTCCGGCCGAGTTGCGTGGCACCGCGTTCGGCCTGTTCAACCTGGTCAGCGGCATCGCCCTGTTGCTGGCCAGCAGCATCGCCGGCGCGCTCTGGCACTTCCTCGGTTCCACCGCCACCTTCCAGTTCGGCGCCCTGGCGGCGGCGCTGACCCTGCTGGTGCTGGCGGCCTGCCGACGTAGCGTCGCACCGCTGACGGACTAGTCGAACAGGGGGCGCAGATAGGGCGCCGTGGGGCTGGCGGGATCGTCGGTCACCGCGCGCGGCGTGCCGCAGGCGACGATGCGGCCGCCCGCTGCGCCGGCGCCGGGGCCGATGTCGATCAGCCAGTCGCTGCCGGCCACTACCTGCAGGTTGTGCTCCACCAGCACCACGGTATTGCCTTCCTCGACCAGACCGTGCAGCTGACGCATCAGCCGTTCCACGTCGGCCGGGTGCAGGCCGGTGGTGGGTTCGTCCAGCACATAGAGGGTGGTGCCACGGCTGGTGCGTTGCAGTTCGGTGGCCAGCTTGATGCGCTGGGCTTCGCCGCCGGAGAGTTCGGTGGCCGGCTGGCCGAGGCGCAGGTAGCCCAGGCCGATATCGGCCAGCACCCGCAGCGCCCGCGCCACCGTGGCTTCCTCGGCGAAGAAGGCCAGGGCTTCGTCTACCGTCAGGCCCAGTACCTCGGCGATGGTCTTGCCCTGCCAGCGCACCTCCAGGGTCTCGGGGTTGTAGCGCGCGCCCTGGCAGGTGGGGCAGGCGGCGTAGACGCTGGGCATGAACAGCAACTCGACGCTGACGAAGCCTTCGCCTTCGCAGGTCGGGCAACGGCCCTTGGCGACGTTGAAGGAAAAGCGCCCGGCATCGAAGCCTCTTTCCCGGGCCTCGGGGGTGGCGGCGAACAGCTTGCGCACCCCGTCGAACAGGCCGGTGTAGGTGGCGGGGTTGGAGCGCGGCGTGCGACCGATGGGCTTCTGGTCCACCGGCACCAGGCGGCGGATACCGCCGAGGCCGCCGACCACCTGGCCGGTGGTGGCAGGCAGGGCGTCGGTATCCAGCTCGACCACCTCGTCACCGTCCTCGGCAGCGCCCTGGCCCAGCTCGGCGCCCACCAGCTCCAGCAGTGCCTGGCTGACCAGGCTGGACTTGCCCGAACCGGAGACACCGGTCACCGCGGTCAGGCAGCCCAGCGGGAAGGCGGCGTCCAGCCCCTGCAGGTTGTTGCGGGTGACCCCGGCCAGCCGTAGCCAACCCTGGGGCTCACGGGGCGGCCGGGTCTCGCGCTGCGGCGCGGCGAACAGATAGCGCGCCGTCACCGATTCCTTGACCTCGGCCAGGCCCTCTGGCGGACCGCTGTAGAGCACCCGGCCGCCGCCTTCGCCAGCGGCGGGGCCGACATCCACCAGCCAGTCGGCGCGCTGCATGGTGGCCAGGTCGTGCTCCACCACGAACAGCGAATTGCCCTGGGCCTTGAGGCCGTCGAGGGCTTCCAAGAGGGATTCGCCATCGGCCGGATGCAGGCCGGCGGAGGGTTCGTCCAGCACATAGACCACGCCGAACAGCTGGGACACCAGCTGGGTCGCCAGGCGCAGCCGCTGCAACTCGCCGGAGGAGAGGGTGGTGGTGCTGCGTTCCAGCGCCAGGTAGCCGAGGCCCAGGCGGGTGAGGGTCTGCAGCCGCTCCAGCAACTCGGTGGCCATGCGTTGGGCGGCCAGACGTTTCTCCGGCGAAAGATCGGGCGTGCGGCGCACGTCCGGCGCGCCAGCATGGTCGCTGCCGCCGGCGGCCTTGCGCCGGGCACGGTCCTGCTTGCCGGTTTTGGCGTCCAGCACGCCGGCATCCTTCGCCTCGTCGAAATCGCCGGCAGCGACCCGGCGCAACAGCACGCTCAGCTCATCCAGCGGCAGCCGCGACAGCTCGCCGATGTCCAGGCCGGCGAAGGTCACCGAGAGCGCCGCCCGGGTCAGCCGCTTGCCGTGGCACAGCGGGCAGGTCTGGCCGATCATGAACCGCGCCGCGCGCTGCTTCATCTTGGCGCTCTGGGAGTTGGCGAAGGTGTGCAGCACATGGCGCCGCGCCCCGGTGTAGGTGCCCTGGTAGCTGGGCTCGGCCTTGCGCTTGAGCGCCGCCCGGGTCTGCTCGGGGGTGAGGCCGGCATAGACCGGCACCGTGGGCTGCTCTTCGGTGAAGAGGATCCAGTCGCGTTGTTGCTGCGGCAGGTCGCGCCAGGGGATGTCGACGTCATAGCCCAGGGTCACCAGGATGTCCCTCAGGTTCTGCCCGCCCCAAGCGGTGGGCCAGGCGGCGATGGCGCGCTGGCGGATGGTCAGCGAGGGGTCCGGCACCATGGAGGCTTCCGTCACCTCGAAGACCCGGCCCAGGCCATGGCACTCGGGGCAGGCGCCCTGGGGCGTATTGGGCGAGAAGTCCTCGGCATAGAGCATCGGCTGGTCGGCCGGATAGCGGCCGGCGCGGGAATAGAGCATCCGCACCAGGCTGGACAGCCCGGTCACGCTGCCCATGGACGAGCGACTGC
>CAUQPA010000546.1:0-3533 GCA_963519325.1 uncultured Pseudomonas sp.
CTTGCCCTTCTTGTCGGTCTCGTAGGCGTAGAAGCCCTTGCCGTTCTTCTGGCCGAAGCGCTGGGCTTCGTAGAGGGCATCCACCGCGGTCTTGCGGCTTTCCTTCATGCGCTCGGGGAAACCCTCGGCCATGACGTCGCGGGCGTGGTGGGCGGTGTCCATGCCGACCACGTCCATCAGGTAGGCCGGGCCCATGGGCCAGCCGAACTTCTCCATCAGCTTGTCGACGCGCTGGAAATCGGCCCCCTGGGCCAGCAGCGCGGCGAAGCCGCCGAAGTAGGGGAAGAGGATGCGGTTGACCAGGAAGCCAGGGCAGTCGTTGACCACGATGGGGTTCTTGCCCATCTGGCGGGCATAGGCCACGGTGGTGGCGATGGCCTTCTCGCTGGTCTTCTCGCCGCGGATCACTTCCACCAGGGGCATCATGTGCACCGGGTTGAAGAAATGCATGCCGCAGAAGTTTTCCGGGCGCTTGAGCGCCTGGGCCAACAGGCTGATGGAAATGGTGGAGGTGTTGGAGGTGAGGATGGCGTCCTCACGCACCTGGCCTTCCACCTCGGCCAGCACGGCCTGCTTGACCTTGGGATTCTCCACCACGGCCTCGACCACCAGGTCGACGCTCTTGAAGTCGCCATAGGACAGCGTCGGGCGGATGCGATTGAGCGCCTCGGCCATCTTCGCCGGCTCCAGGCGGCCCTTCTCGACGCGCTTGTTGAGCAGCTTGCTGGCCTCGCTCAGGCCCAGCTCCAGGGCTTCGTCGCGGATGTCCTTCATCAGGATCGGGGTGCCCTTGAGCGCGGACTGGTAGGCGATGCCGCCACCCATGATGCCGGCGCCCAGGACGCTCGTGAGCTTGACCGGCGCGGCCAGCTTCTCCAGCCCCTTGGCCTTGCGCTTGAGCGCCTGATCGTTGAGGAACAGGCCGACCAGGCTGGCGGAGACCGAGGTCTGGGCCATCTTGGCGAAGCCGGCGCCCTCGACTTCCAAGGCCTTGTCGCGGCCGTAGTTGGCGGACTTCTGGATGGCCTTGATGGCTTCCAGTGGTGCCGGATAGTGCGGGCCGGCCTGGCTGGCGACGAAGCCCTTGGCCGATTCGAAGGCCATCATGGCTTCGATGGCGTTGAGCTGCAGCTTCTCCAGCTTGGGCTTGCGCTTGGCCTTGTAGTCCAGCTCGCCGGCAGCGGCGCGGCGGACCAGGTCCAGGGCCGCGTCGAACAGGTGCTCGGGGGCGACCACGGCATCGGCCACGCCGACCTTGAGGGCGGTGGCGGCGTCGTTTTCCTTGCCGGAGGCGATCCACTCGATGGCGTTGTCGCTGCCGATCAGGCGCGGCAGACGGACGGTACCGCCCCAGCCCGGATAGATGCCCAGCTTGACTTCCGGCAGGCCGATGCGCGCGGCGGTGCTCAGCACCCGGTAGTCGGCGGCCAGGGTCATCTCGCAGCCGCCACCCAGGGCGATGCCGCCCACAGCGGCCACGGTAGGCACCGGCAGGTCTTCGAAGTCGTTGAAGATGCGGTTGATTTCGGCGATGCCGGCCTGCAGCTCTTCGGTGGGCCGGCCGAACATCTCGACGAATTCGGTGATGTCGGCGCCGACGATGAAGACGTCCTTGCCGCTGGTGACGATGACGCCGCGCAGGCCGGCGTGGGCTTTCAGGGCATCCACGGCCTGGCGGAACTCGCGCAGGGTGATGGCGCTGAACTTGTTGACCGATTCGCCTTGGAGGTCGAAGCGAAGTTCGGCGATGCCGTCCTCCACGTCGCGCACCGAAAGGGCTTTGCCTTCGAAAATCATCAGCGGGTCTCCCTTGAGTCCTGGTCGCGAGGCGGGCGGCGGCTTGAGTGGAAGCCGAGGATCGCCAGCCCCGATATTGTTCTGTGGAGGGCACCGGCCGGGCCGGGGCGAAAATTCATACAACCGTTTGAACAGCTCGCACAACCTTCTGGCAAAAGCGGGCGCTTGTCAATTGGGACGCAGGGGGAAAGCGCGACCGGGGGTTCCAACGGCCGGCGCTTGAGCTTGTCGCGCTTCTGTGCAAGATAGCCGTGGAGCTATCCCCGACTCCTGGAGTCGAAACTACAAGTGGGCGAGCGTCTGCCTGAACAGTTGAGCGCAAGCCGGTGCTATTCAGTCAGCGCCTGAAGCCTGCGAATCGAGCGCCAGCCACGGTACGGTCTGGCGCCCCATCATGAAGGAGAGATGTGTATGGCCTACCAACACATATTGGTCGCCGTCGACCTGACCGAAGATTGCCAGCCGGTGATCCGTCGCGCCGTGGCCCTGGGTCAGTGCTGTGGCAGCAAGGTGTCGCTGGTGCACGTGGTCGAGCCCATGGCCATGGCCTTTGGCGGTGACGTGCCCATGGACCTGTCGTCGCTGCAGCAGCAGCAGATCGAGCAGGCCCGCGAGCGACTGGACGGTTTTACCACCCAGTATGCGGAGCTGGCCGGCAATTGCGTGCTGGCCTACGGCCAACCGCGCCAGGAAATCCACCGCATGGCCAAGGAACAGGGCTGCGACCTGATCGTGGTCGGCAGCCACGGTCGTCACGGCCTGGCGCTGCTGCTGGGCTCGACGTCCAACGACCTGCTGCACGGCGCGCCCTGCGATACCCTGGCGGTAGCCTTGAAGAAAGATAAGGCCTGATCCCGCGGCCGGGCTGGATTACTCCAGTTCGGCCCAGCGCTCGATGAGGCGATCCAGCTCCGCCTGTAGCGCGTCCATACGCGCAAGCTTGGCCTGGGTGACCTCACTTGGCAGCTGGTAGAAGCCTGGATCGGCAATGGCGGTCTGCAAGGCTTCCAGCTCGATTTCCGCGGTTTCGATGGCGGCCGGCATGGCATCCAGCTCACGCTGCTCCTTGTAGCTGAGCTTGCGCTTGGCCGATGCCGCTGCGGCGGCCACGGGCGCCGCGACGGTTGCGGGTTCGACTTTGGCGGCCGGCGCTGCCGGCTTGTCCTCGCGGGTCTGCACGCCCAGCAGGCGCGGCGAGCCGCCCTGGCGCAGCCAGTCCTGGTAGCCACCGACATACTCCTGCACCCGCCCTTCCCCTTCGAACACCAGGGTGCTGGTCACCACGTTGTCGAGGAAGGCCCGGTCGTGGCTGACCATCAGCACCGTGCCCTCGAAGCTCAGCAGCACCTCTTCCAGCAGCTCCAGGGTCTCGACGTCGAGGTCGTTGGTGGGTTCGTCCAGCACCAGCAGGTTGGCCGGCTTGCTGAACAGCTTGGCCAGCAGCAGCCGCGCGCGTTCGCCACCGGACAGCGCCTTGACCGGCGTACGGGCACGTTGGGGGCTGAACAGGAAGTCGCCCAGGTAGCTCAGCACATGACGATCCTGGCCGTTGATGGTGATGAATTCACGACCCTCGGCGAGGTTGTCGATCACCGTCTTTTCCGGCTCCAGTTGCAGGCGCAGCTGGTCGAAATAGGCGATCTCCAGCTTGGTACCGTACTGAATCTTGCCGGCGGTGGGCTGCAGGTCACCCAGCAGCAGCTTGAGCAGGGTGGTCTTGCCCGAGCCGTTGGGAC
>CAUQPA010000547.1:0-3526 GCA_963519325.1 uncultured Pseudomonas sp.
GGTGGAAGGGGTACGCCGCGGCGTCGACATGTTCGACTGCGTGATGCCCACCCGCAACGCGCGCAACGGCCACCTGTTCATCGACACCGGGGTGCTCAAGCTGCGCAACGCCGTGCACCGTCACGACGAGACGCCGCTGGATCCGACCTGCGACTGTTACACCTGCAAACATTTCTCCCGCGCCTATCTGCACCATCTGGATAAATGCGGGGAAATGCTGGGGAGTATGCTGAATACGATCCACAACCTGCGGTATTACCAGCGTGTGATGGCCGGTTTGCGCCAGGCTATCCAAGAGGGTAAATTGGCCGACTTTGTGGACGCCTTCTATGCTCGGCGCGGCCTGCCTACGCCGCCGCTCGACCGCTGAAAGCCCCTGTCCGATCGTCCTGGCGAAACGGCGCTCGCGCGTCGTTCGTGAGGTGCGCGACCGGGGCCTGAGCGGTCGAGCCGGCGCCAAGCGACCCCCGGCATCTCCGCTTTTTCCGTCATCCAACTCTGCAAGGAGTAGTGCAATGAGTTTTCTGATTTCCACGGCCCAGGCCCAGGAAGCTGCCGCGCCGGCCGCCAACGCCGCACCGGGGGGTGAATACATTCAGTTCATCTTCCTGATCGGCTTCGTGGTGATCTTCTATTTCCTGATCTGGCGTCCCCAGGCCAAGCGCACCAAGGATCACAAGAACCTGCTCGGCGGCCTGCAGAAGGGTGACGAAGTGGTGACCACCGGTGGCATCGCCGGGCGCATCAACAAGGTCACCGACGATTTCGTGGTGCTGGAAGTGTCCGACAACGTCGAACTGAAATTCCAGAAGGGCGCCATTGCCGCGACCCTGCCGAAGGGCACCCTGAAGGCACTCTGAGCCTTCCTCAATCTAGCTAACACCGGGGCGCGCAAGGCGCCCCGCCTTTATCTCGGGCGGTGTCATGCTCAACAAATATCCCCTCTGGAAGTACCTGCTGATCCTGGCCGTACTGGTCGTGGGCGCCATCTATTCGGTTCCTAATCTGTACCCCGACGATCCGGCCCTGCAAATCAGCGCTTCCAGCACCGAACGCGCGGTGACCCCTGCCGACGTGCAGCGGGTGAACGCGGCCCTGGCTCAGGCGCAGCTCGCCGTGAAGTCCAGCGACGTCAACGAAAGCGGCAGCCGGGTGCTGATCCGCCTGATGCGTGCCGACGACCAGCTGCCGGCTCAGGAAGTGGTCCGTCGCACCCTGGGCGACGACTTCGTCGTGGCGCTGAACCTGGCGCCCACCACCCCGCAGTGGTTGCGCAAGCTGGGCGCCAGCCCGATGAAGCTCGGCCTGGACCTCTCCGGCGGTGTGCACTTCCTGCTGGCGGTGGACATGGACAAGGCCGTGGAGGCGCGGCTGAAGGTCTATGACAACGAGGTCAAGACCCTGCTGCGTCGCGAGAAGGTGCGCTATCGCAGCATGCCCGACCAGAACGGCGCCCTGCAGCTCGGCTTCACCGATGCCGCCGACCTGCAGCAGGCTCAGAGCCTGATCCGCAAGAACTACGCCGACTTCGACCTGACCACCGACACCCGCGGTGACCTGCAGGTGCTGCGCCTGCAACTGACCGAAGCCAAGCTGCGCGAGATCCGTAACTACGCCGTCACCCAGAACCTGACCACGGTGCGCAACCGGGTCAACGAGCTCGGCGTGGCCGAGCCGCTGGTGCAGCGCCAGGGCGCCGACCGTATCGTGGTCGAGCTGCCGGGCGTGCAGGATACCGCCGAAGCCAAGCGGATCCTCGGCAAGACCGCCAACCTGGAATTCCGCCTGGCCGCCACCGCGGACACGCCGCGGGCCTCCACCGAGAGCTTCGAATTCCGCGAGCCGGGTCGTCCGGCGGTACCGCTGGAGCGTAACGTCATCATCACCGGTGACCAGGTCACCGATGCCTCGGCGAGCTTCGACGAGAACGGCCGCGCCCAGGTCAACATCCGCCTGGATGGCCATGGCGGCGATCTGATCAACCGCGCGACCCGCAGCAACGTCGGCCGCAGCATGGCCGTGGTGTTCATCGAGCAGCGTCCGGTCACCCGCTACACCACCCAGACCGTCGACGGCGTGCAGAAGGAAGTGGCGGTGCCCGGCTTCGAGGAAGGGCGGCGCATCATCAGCCTGGCGACCATCCAGTCGGCGCTGGGCAACAGCTTCCGCATCACCGGCCTGAACGGTTCGGGCGAGGCCTCGGAATTGGCGCTGCTGCTGCGTGCCGGTGGCCTGGCCGCACCCATGTACTTCGCCGAGGAACGTACCCTCGGCCCGAGCCTGGGTGCCGACAACATCGAGAAGGGTATCGACGCCTCGCTGTGGGGCATGGTCTTCGTCTCGCTGTTCCTGATCGCCATCTACCGCTTCTTCGGCTTGCTGGCCACCATCGCCCTGGGCTTCAACATGGTGCTGCTGATGGCCCTGATGTCCATCCTGCATGCCACCCTGACGTTGCCGGGTATCGCCGGTATCGTGCTGACCATGGGCCAGGCGGTGGACGCCAACGTGCTGATCTTCTCGCGGATCCGCGAAGAGATCGCCAACGGCATGCCGATCCAGCGCGCCATCCACGAAGGCTTCAGTCGCGCCTTCACGGCGATCCTGGACTCCAACCTGACGACCCTGCTGGTGGGCGCCATCCTGTTCGCCATGGGCACCGGGCCGGTCAAGGGCTTCGCCGTGACCATGTCGCTGGGTATCTTCACCTCCCTGTTCACCGCCATCTTCGTGACCCGCGCCATGGTCAACCTGATTTATGGCGGCCGGAACGTCAAGAAGCTGTGGATTTGAGGACGCGGCGATGAAAAAGACCATCAACTTCATGGGCGTACGCAACATCGCGTTCGCCATCACCGCCCTCCTGACCGTCCTGGCGCTGTTCAGCTGGTTCTACAAGGGGCTCAACTTCGGCCTGGATTTCACCGGCGGTACCCTGATCGAGCTGCGCTACGAGCAGCCGGCCGACCTCGGCAAGATCCGCCAGGAACTCCAGGGCGCCGGCTTCGAGGAGGCGGTGGTGCAGAGCTTCGGCGCCACCACCGACGTGCTGGTGCGGATGCCCGGCGACGATCCCCAGCTGGGCCAGAAGGTGACCGGCGCGCTGCAAAAGGCCAGCACCGAGCGCTTCTCCCTGACCCGCACCGAGTTCGTCGGTCCGCAGGTGGGGGAGGAGCTGCGTGACCAGGGCGGCCTGGGCATGCTGCTGGCCCTGGGTAGCGTCCTGGTCTACGTGGCCTTCCGCTTCCAGTGGAAGTTCGCCGTGGGCGCCATCATCTCGCTGGTGCACGACGTGGTCGTGACCCTCGGCCTGCTGTCGTTCTTCCAGATCACCTTCGACCTGACGGTGCTCGCGGCGGTACTGGCCATCATCGGCTATTCGCTCAACGACACCATCGTGGTGTTCGACCGGGTGCGGGAGAACTTCCGGGTGCTGCGCAAGGCCAGCCTGATCGAGAACATCAACGTCTCGACCACCCAGACCCTGTTGCGGACCCTGGCGACTTCGATCTCGACGCTGCTCGCC
>CAUQPA010000548.1:0-3525 GCA_963519325.1 uncultured Pseudomonas sp.
GTACAGGGGGTGATAGGCACGGACCTCCAGGGCCTGGAGCCAGGCAGCCCACGTGCCCAGGCGCTCAAGGCGCTGCTGATCGAGCAGGGCCTGTGGTCGCAGTACCTGGAGGTGGGCATCGGCCCGGACGCCGAGATATTCACCAAGGCGCCGGTGCTGGCCGCGGTCGGCAGTGGCAGCGCCATCGGCATCCATCCGGTGTCCCAATGGAACAATCCCGAGCCCGAGGTGGTGCTGGTGGCGGACAGCCGCGGTCGCCTGCATGGCGCCACCCTGGGCAATGACGTCAACCTGCGCGACATCGAGGGCCGCAGCGCCCTGCTGCTGAGCAAGGCCAAGGACAACAACGCCTCCTGCGCCCTGGGGCCCTTCATCCGCCTGTTCGACGAGACCTTCGATCTCGACCGGGTCCGCCAGTGCGTGGTGACCCTGGAGGTCCAGGGCGAAGATGGCTTCCGGCTTCATGGCAGCAGCTCCATGGCGCAGATCAGTCGCGACCCCACCGATCTGGCCGCCCAGACCCTCAACGCCAACCACCAGTATCCCGACGGCTTCGTGCTGTTCCTCGGCACCCTGTTCGCCCCGACCCAGGACCGCGACGCTCCCGGCGGCGGCTTCACCCACAAGGTGGGTGACGTGGTGAGCATCGCCAGCCCGCTGCTGGGTACCCTGCACAACCGGGTGACCACCAGCGACCAGGCACCGCCCTGGCGCTTCGGCCTCGGTGCCCTGATGCACAACCTCGCCGCCCGTGGCCTGCTGGGCCGCTGATCCGCTCTTCACCCATAACAACTAGAGACCACCATGACTTCCGCCAAACGCCCGCTGCGCAGCCAGCAATGGTTCGATGACCCTGCCCACGCTGACATGACCGCGCTCTATGTCGAGCGCTACATGAACTATGGCCTGACCCGCGACGAACTTCAGTCCGGTCGTCCGATCATCGGCATCGCTCAGACCGGCAGCGACCTCGCCCCCTGCAATCGTCACCACCTGGAACTGGCCCAGCGGGTCAAGGCCGGCATCCGCGACGCCGGTGGCATCCCCATGGAATTCCCGGTGCATCCCATCGCCGAGCAGAGTCGCCGGCCCACCGCGGCCCTGGATCGCAACCTGGCCTATCTCGGCCTGGTGGAGATCCTGCACGGCTTCCCGCTGGACGGCGTGGTGCTCACCACCGGCTGCGACAAGACCACCCCGGCCTGCCTGATGGCCGCGGCCACCACCGACCTGCCGGCCATAGTGCTCTCCGGCGGGCCCATGCTCGACGGCCATTTCAAGGGCGAGCTGATCGGCTCCGGCACCGTGCTCTGGCACGCGCGCAACCTGCTGGCCACCGGCGAGATCGACTACGAGGGCTTCATGGCCCTGACCACCGCCGCCTCGCCCTCGGTGGGCCACTGCAACACCATGGGCACTGCCTTGTCGATGAATGCTCTGGCCGAGACCCTGGGCATGTCGCTGCCGGGTTGCGCCAGCATCCCCGCGCCCTATCGCGAACGTGGCCAGATGGCCTATGCCACCGGCAAGCGCATCTGCCAGCTGGTGCTGGACGATGTCCGCCCCTCGCAGATCATGACCCGCGAGGCCTTCGAGAACGCCATCGTGGTGGCCTCGGCGCTGGGCGCCTCCAGCAACTGCCCGCCGCACCTGATCGCCATCGCCCGGCACATGGGCATCGAACTGTCGCTGGACGACTGGCAGCGCCTGGGCGAGGACATCCCGCTGCTGGCCAACTGCATGCCGGCCGGCAAATACTTGGGCGAAGGCTTCCACCGCGCCGGTGGGGTGCCGGCGGTGCTCCACGAACTGCTCAGGGCCGGGCGCCTGCATGGCGACTGCCTGACCGTCTCCGGCAAGACCATAGGTACCATCGCCGAGGGCGCCGCCAGTGCCGACCCGGCGGTGATCCAACCCTACGAGGCACCGCTCAAGCACCGTGCCGGCTTCATCGTGCTCAGCGGCAACTTCTTCGATAGCGCCATCATGAAGATGTCGGTAGTGGGCGAGGCCTTCCGCCAGACCTACCTGGCCGAACCGGGCAAGGAGAACAGCTTCGAGGCGCGCGCCATCGTCTTCGAGGGCCCCGAGGACTACCACGCGCGCATCGAGGACCCGGCCCTGGACATCGACGAGCGCTGCATCCTAGTGATCCGCGGCGCCGGTCCGGTGGGCTATCCGGGCAGCGCCGAAGTGGTCAACATGGCGCCGCCGGCGGCCCTGATCAAGAAGGGCATCGACTCCCTGCCGTGCCTGGGCGATGGTCGCCAGAGCGGCACCTCGGCCAGCCCCTCGATCCTCAACATGTCACCCGAGGCGGCGGTGGGCGGCGGCCTGGCGCTGCTCCAGACCAATGATCGTCTGCGCGTGGACCTCAATGCTCGCCGCGTCGATGTCCTGCTCGACGCCGCCGAGCTGGAGCGCCGCCGCGCCGCCTGGACGCCCAACCTGCCACCGGCCCAGACCCCCTGGCAGGAGCTCTATCGGCAACTGGTGGGCCAGCTCTCCACCGGCGGCTGCCTGGAGCCGGCCACCCTGCACCGCAAGGTGATCGCCCGCGAGGGTGGGGTGCCGCGGCATTCGCACTAGTCTTCGGCTCAGATCTTCGGCTCAGGGCATGGCAGCCTGGCTCAGCCGCCATGCTCAACGGCCATTTTGCTTTGCCAACAGGCGGCTGGCGCTTCGCAGCGGCCAGTGCCGATCTGGTCGACGGCCATTGGCGTTTCGCTTGGCCTTCATCGCGCACGAGCAGCCAGTTTCTGGCAGGCTTTGGCGTGGTGAAGCGACGAAAGGAATCGGCGAGCGTGAAGGGATGGGAGCTGGTAGGAAATCTATTCGCGACTCGCGGGCGTTTCGCCGTTCTGGGCGCCTTGGCGCTTTCTGTCATGGGCTGCGACTCCATCGCTGGCAAAGACCACGAGCTTCGGGAGCTTCAAAAGCGGCGTTTGCAGAGACTGGCGGCAAACCAAAATGTAGGTGTCGATGAGCTTTTCGGAGCTCATGCCGGGCTAGTCTGTGCCCTCTCTCCTTATGCCGTGGACGTGTCTTTCGTGGGGCTAGAAGGTCAACGCATCAACGCCTACCTCAAAGAGAAGGACGTCGTGATCCTTGAGGATGAGTGGGGGCTTGTCATCGCCGATACTGATGAAACAAGACTCTCGAGATTCAAGCGCTCCGGGCAACTTGACCTGCTGCCGGCGCAGACTGCCCGTTCCAGCAAGCTGCTGGATGCGCACCCGGAATTCGAGCCGCAGGATTGCGTAGCATCACGAGATGCAGTGTTGCGGAAGGTAGATTTTGGCGGCCGGAATTACCTCGTTCTAGGCCGGATGAGGCAGTAGTGGAGGCTGGGGACGGCTGCCGTGCTTGCCTTGAGGCATCGCTCACTTCTCGCCCTTGCCCTAGGTCTGCGTTTAAGCTCTGCCGCCATGAACCTTACCCTCTATACCCTGATCTTCTCCCTGGCCTTGCCCTTCATCCTGCTGCGCCTGCTTTGGCGTGGACGCAAGGCGCCCGCTTATAAAC
>CAUQPA010000549.1:0-3525 GCA_963519325.1 uncultured Pseudomonas sp.
CACCACGGCGGTGCGCGGGCCCTGCGGCCGCGGCGGTCGGGCGTACCAGGGCGCGCTGGGGTGGCTGCCCGGGCGCTCCAGGACACCGGCCAGCATCTCCCGCTTGTGACCGAAGCCCGGCACCTTGGCCATGGCGAAGCCAGCCTCGATGAGGCCGCGGCGGACGAAGCCGGCACAGGTGAAGGTGGCCAGGGTGGTACCGGGATGACCCAGGCGCGCCAGTTCGGCGAACAGTGCAGGCGTCCACATCTCCGGGTTCTTGGCCGGGGCGAAGCCATCCAGGAACCAGGCATCGCAACGGGCATCCAGCTCCGGCAGGCGCTCCAGCACATCGCCGACCAGCAGGGTCAGGGTGACGCGGCCGTCCCCGAGGACCAGTCGCTGGAAACCGGGATGGATGGCCTGGTATTGCCGCTGCAGCGCCGCGCCGTAGGGCGCCAGTTCCGGCCAAAGGGCCAGCGCCTGGGCGAGGTCCGCGGCCGTCAGCGGGAAACGCTCGACACTGACGAAATGCAGCCGCGCCCCCGCGGGCGCCACCGCGTCGAACAGCTGCCAGGCGCAGAGAAAATTCAGGCCGGTGCCGAAGCCGGTCTCGCCGATGGTGAAGACCTCGCCTGCTGCCAGCCCGGCGAAACGCTCGGGCAGGCGATTCTGCTGCAGGAAGACGTAGCGCGTTTCCTCCAGGCCGCTGGCGCGGGAGAAATAGACGTCGCCATAGGCGCGGGACAGGGGTTGCCCGGAGGCATCCCAGTCGAGCTGGGCGTGCTGGAAATCGGTCATGGGAGGCGCGGCCTGGAGATCAGGGCGCGCAGTCTAAAGGATCGAGGGCGGTCGGTCAGACGTTGCTGACGGATTGGCGCAGCAGGCCGGCGGAGGTCTGCAGGCGCTCCACGTAGCGGTCGATCTGGTTCAAGGCTTCTTCGCGGCTGAAGAAGGGACCTTCCAGGGTGCCCTCGCGGGTGGTGAAGAAGAACTGGCCGTTGACCACGCTGACGCGTTCGCTACGGAAATGAGTGCTGGAACCAGGATCGTCGTTGCGCTTGCCGAACATGAGCTTCTCCTCCTCGTCTTGCCAACAGACCATGCCGAGTGCCGCGGGTTGCCGCGGTGGGCAGATTTCCGTCCGTTGGTCTTCCCTTAGGTGTAGCACCCTAACCGCCGCTGCGCCTGGTGGGAAAAAGCCCTGCGCAACTGTGCGGTCGGTCACGTTGCGGGCAGGGTCGGCCCAGGGAAATGGCCCTGGACCGGGCGGCTTTCGCGTTATAACCACAGCGCGATCCGATCTTTCCCGCCGTGCGCGGTGGGCGGCATAGTGCTTTCATCCCTACCTGTCTCAGGAGAAATGCCAATGACCATCCGTCTGGGCGACATCGCCCCCGATTTCGAACAGGATTCCAGCCTGGGCCGCATCCGCTTCCACGAGTGGCTGGGCGATAGCTGGGGTGTGCTGTTCTCCCACCCGGCCGACTTCACCCCGGTCTGCACCACCGAGCTGGGGCTCACCGCCAAGCTCAAGGACGAATTCGCCAAGCGCGACGTCAAGGTCATCGCCCTGTCGGTGGACGGCCTGGAATCCCACCAGGGCTGGATCAAGGACATCGAGGAAACCCAGGCCACCGCCGTGGGCTTTCCCATCCTGGCCGACGCCGACCGCACCGTGGCCGGCCTCTACGACATGATCCATCCCAATGCCAACGACACCCTGACCGTGCGTTCGCTGTTCGTCATCGATCCGCAGAAGAAGGTGCGCCTGTCCATCACCTATCCGGCCAGCACCGGGCGCAACTTCGACGAGATCCTGCGGGTGATCGATTCCCTGCAGCTCACCGACAACCACAAGGTGGCGACTCCGGGTAACTGGAAGGATGGCGACGACGTGGTCATCGTGCCCTCGCTCAAGGACGAGGAAGAGATCAAACGGCGCTTTCCCAAGGGCTACACTGCGGTCAAACCCTATCTGCGCCTGACGCCACAACCCAATCGCTGAAAACTGCGGTGACGAACGACCCCGGCCCAGGCCGGGGTTTTGTTTTTCTGGTTATAACCAAGTGCCGAAAGGATATTTTTAGGGAATAAACACCCGCTGCTAAGGTCCGCTCATTCCTTTTCGAGCGGCGCGACACCGCTCCTTTTTATTCCGGAGGCGGCGATGCAGGTGGTGACTTTGGCGGGCAGTCCGGCAGCGCGGTCGCGCTCCAGCGGGGTGCTGGATCTGGCGGCGAACTGGCTGCAGGCGCGTGGTGTAGAACTGTCGCGTTGGCGGATTCAGGATTTTCCCGCCGCCGATCTCATCGGTGCCCGCTTCGACAGTCCGCCGGTGGTGGAGCTGATCGCCCAGTTGCAGGCCGCCGATGGCCTGGTGATCGCCACCCCGGTGTACAAGGCCTCCCTGGCCGGCGCCCTCAAGACCCTGCTGGACCTGCTGCCCGAGCGCGCCCTGGCACTCAAGGTGGTGCTGCCCCTGGCCACCGCCGGCTCCAGCGGCCACCTCCTGGCCATCGACTATGCGCTCAAGCCCGTGCTCTCGGCGCTCAAGGCCCAGGAAATCCTCAATGGCGTCTTCGCCGACGACAGCCAGGTCAGCTACACCGAGACCGGCGTGGCCCTGGTCCCGGCGTTGGAGCAGCGCCTCTACGAGTCCCTCGAACAATTCCACGCCGCCCTGGCGCGGCGTCCCCAGCCCCTGACCCCCGAGCTGCTGGCCGATCGTATCGGCCAGGCACGCTGGGGTATCTGATCGGAGCGTTATCCATGCAGTTTTCGTTCAAGCGTTCAGTCCTCGCCGTCACCCTGCTGACCCTGGCCGCAGGCCTCGCCCAGGCGGAGGAGGTGGTGCGCATCGGCTACCAGAAGTACGGCACCCTCATCACCCTCAAGGCCCGCGGCACCCTGGAGCAGCGCCTGGCCAAGGATGGCGTCAAGGTCCAGTGGACCGAGTTTCCCGGCGGTCCGCAGCTGCTCGAAGGCCTCAACGTCGGCAGCATCGACTTCGGCGTGACCGGCGAGACGCCGCCGGTATTCGCCCAGGCTGCCGGCGCTGATCTGGTCTATGTGGCCAACGAACCGCCGGCGCCCACCAGCGAGGCCATCCTGGTGCCCAAGGATTCGTCGATCCAGTCCCTGGCCGACCTCAAGGGCAAGAAGATCGCCCTGAACAAGGGCTCCAACGTCCACTACCTGCTGGTGCAGACGCTGGCCAAGGCGGGCATTTCCTACAAGGACATCCAGCCGGTCTACCTGCCACCGGCTGACGCCCGCGCCGCCTTCGAGCGCGGTGCGGTGGACGCCTGGGTGATCTGGGATCCCTACCAGGCCGCCGCCGAGACGCAGCTGCAGGCGCGTACCCTGACCGATGCCAAGGGCCTGGCCGATAACCACCAGTTCTACCTGGCCACCCGCAGCTTCGCCAAGGCCCATCCCGAGCAGGTCGGCGCCATCGTCGACGAGGTGCGCTCGGTGGGTGACTGGGCCAAGGCCCACCCGGACGAGGTGGCCGCCCAGGTGGCACCGCTGCTCAACCTGCCG
>CAUQPA010000550.1:0-3524 GCA_963519325.1 uncultured Pseudomonas sp.
AATAGACGCATTGTCGTAGGGGTGTCTGAAGATCGAAGCGAGGGATTCTATACCAACCCTGTGGATATTTTGTGCACCTCTCATCAAGAAATTATGTAATTTTTAGAGGAAAGTGAGGTCCCTAAAGCGCCAACCAGTGAGACTCCCTGGGCATTCATCCAGTTTTCGACATAAACTCACGGTGAAGGTAAGGGTGTAGGTAAGGCGTCTTTTTCCATTCCCGACGAGGTCTCAGGCATGCAGTATCAGGACACCCACAGCAAGGTCATGGGCTATCTGCTGTGGATCTTCGGTTTCCTCGGCGCCCATCGCTTCTACTATGGCAAGCCGGTCACCGGTACCCTCTGGTTCTGCACCCTCGGCCTGCTGGGCATTGGCTGGCTGATCGACCTCTTCCTGATCCCGGCCATGGATCGCGAGGCCGACCTGCGCTTCCAGTCCGGCTCGCTCAACTACAGCCTGGGCTGGATCCTGCTGACCTTCCTCGGCGTCTTCGGCGTCCATCGCCTCTACCTGGGCAAATGGATCACCGCCATCCTCTATTTCTTTACGGCGGGTTTCTTCCTGCTGGGCGTGCTCTACGATTTCTGGACGCTCAACTCGCAGATCTCCGAAGAGAACCGCCGGCGGCTGGTGCGCTGAGTCGCGGCCGCTGGGATAGCGAGAAGGGGCTCCGTGGAGCCCCTTCTTGCATTCAGGCCTGGCGGCGGTAGGTCGCGCGCCCACCCACCAGGGTGCGTTCGACGCGCCCCGGCAGGGTGAGGCCCAGGAAGGGGCAATTGCGTCCGCGCGAGAGCCAGGGAGTGTCCGCCTGGGCCGTGGCGGCCTGGGCGAACAGCACCAGGTCCGCCGGCCGACCCTTGGCCAGGCGGCCCGCGTCGAGGCGCAAGGCCTGGGCCGGGCCACTGGTCAGGCGTGCCAGCAGGGTGGGCAGGTCCAGCAGGCCGTCCGCCACCAGGGTCAGGGCCAGCGGCAGCAGCAGTTCGACACTGCTGATGCCCGGCTCGGTGGCGGCGAAGGGCGCCAGCTTGGCATCCGCTTCCTGCGGCTGGTGATGGCTGGAGATGGCGCTGATCACCCCGTCACGGACCCCGGCGCGCAGGGCGTCGCGATCGCGGGCGGTGCGCAGCGGCGGCTTGACGTGATAGAGGCTGGAAAAGCCCTGCAGCGCCTCGTCGGTGAGCAGCAGCTGGTAGAGCGCCACGTCGGCGGTCACCGGCAGGCCCCGGGCCTGGGCGGCGGCGATCATCTCCACGGCGCGGGCGCTGGTCAGCTGACTGAAGTGAGCCCGCACGCCGCTCTGCTCCACCAGCAGCAGGTCGCGGGACAGGGCGATGGTCTCGGCGGTCTCCGGGATGCCGGTGAGGCCGAGGAAGCTGGCGGTGGGGCCCTCGTGGGCGAGACCGCCTTCGGCGAGGTCGGCGTCCAGGGCGGTGAAGACCACGGTCAGGTCGAAGGTGGCCGCGTATTCCAGCGCTCGCCGCTGCACCCGCAGGTTCTCGAACGGCTGCAGGCCATTGGTGAAGGCGACGCAACCGGCGTCCCGCAGCGCCATCAGTTCGGACAGCTGCTCGCCGGCCAGCCCCTTGGTCAGGGCGCCGATGGGATGGACGCGGGCGTGATCGGCGGTACGGGCGCGGTCGAGGATGAGTTCGGCCACCGCCGTGGTGTCCAGCACCGGGCGGGTGGTCGGCGGGCAGCACAGGCTGGTGACACCCCCGGCGGCGGCGGCGCGGGTCTCGCTGTCGACGTTGCCCTTGCGGGTCAGGCCCGGTTCGCACAGGGCGACATCCAGGTCGACCAGACCGGGAGCGAGGATCAGGCCGCTGGCGTCCAGCTGCTCGGCGGCCTGGAAGCCCTGGGGCGCTTCGCCGATGGCCAGGATGCGGCCTTCATCGATATGGACGTCGCTGACCTGGTCGAGGCCGGAGGCCGGGTCGACTACCCGGGCATTGCGGATGCTCAGGCTCACTGCACATTCTCCTGTAGCTGACGCTGGGCGGTCTGCCCGCTCATGGCCATCGACAGCACCGCCATGCGGACCGCGATGCCGTAGGTGACCTGGTTCAGGATGACCGACTGTTCACCGTCGGCGACCGCGGATTCGATTTCCACGCCGCGGTTGATCGGTCCGGGATGCATGACGATGGCATCGGGCTTGGCCCGCGCCAGGCGCTGGCGGGTCAGGCCGAACAGCCGGTAGTACTCGCCCTCGCTGGGCAGCAGGCCACCCTGCATGCGCTCGCGCTGCAGGCGCAGCATGATCACCACATCCACGCCGTCCAGGCCCTCGGCCAGGTCGGTGTAGGCGCGGACGCCATAGAGCTCTTCGAGGCCGACCGGCAGCAGGGTGCGCGGGGCGATCACGCGGATGTCGCGGCAGCCCAGGGTGCGCAGCGCCAGCATGTCGGAGCGGGCGACCCGCGAGTGCAGGATGTCGCCGACGATGGCCACCGACAGGTTGGCGAAGTCGCCCTTGTGCCGGCGGATGGTCAGCATGTCGAGCATGCCCTGGGTGGGGTGGGCATGGCGGCCGTCGCCACCGTTGATGATGGCCACGTCGGGGCAGACGTGCTCGGCGATGAAGTGGGCAGCGCCGGAATCGGCGTGGCGCACCACGAACATGTCGGCGGCCATGGCCTCCAGGTTGCGCAGGGTGTCGAACAGCGTCTCGCCCTTGCTGGTGGAGGAGGTGGAGACGTTGAGGGTGATGACGTCCGCCGACAGCCGCTTGGCCGCCAGTTCGAAGGTGGTACGGGTACGGGTGGAGTTCTCGAAGAATACGTTGCACACCGTCTTGCCGCGCAGTAGCGGCACCTTCTTCACCGCCCGGGCACCGACCTCGAGGAAGGAGTCGGCGGTATCGAGCAGTTCGGTGAGGAGTTCGGCGGGGAGGTCATCGAGTGACAGGAAATGGCGCAATTGGCCCTGGGCGTTGAGTTGCAGCGAGCGCGTAGCGTCGGTCATGGCAGCGAATCCAGGTCAGGCGGCGGGGACGTCGCGGTATTCGAGGGCGAGCGGAGCGGGGCCGGTCAACTTGACGCGCTGGGTGGGGGCGAGGCTCAGGGTGGCACCCACCACGTCGGGCTGGATCGGCAATTCGCGGGCATTGACGTCCAGCAGGCAGACCAGGGTCACACTGGCGGGACGGCCATAGTCGAAGAGTTCGTTGAGCGCCGCGCGCACGGTGCGCCCGCTCATCAGCACATCGTCCACCAGCACCAGGTGCCGGCCGTCGATCTCGAAGGGCAGGGCCGAGGGGCGTACCTGGGGGTGCAGGCCCTTCTGGGTGAAGTCATCGCGGTAGAAGGACACGTCCAGGCTGCCCAGCGGGGTATCCAGCCTGAGTTCGGCCAGTAGCGCCTCGGCGACCCACAGGCCGCCGGTATGGATGCCGATGAAGCTGGGATCGGTGATGCCGCGACGATCCAGCGACAGGCGCAGGTCCGCGGCCAGCCGCGGCAGGAGCTCGGCGGGGGTGGGCAGGTGCATGGCTACTCCGATTGCGGGCGCGCGGCCCGTTC
>CAUQPA010000551.1:0-3519 GCA_963519325.1 uncultured Pseudomonas sp.
GCCCAGGAGACCCCGCTGCTGCTGCTCGACGAGCCCACCACCTGGCTCGACATCACCCACCAGATCGACCTGCTGGAATTGCTGCAAGACCTCAACCGCCAACAGGGCCACACCCTGGTGATGGTGCTGCACGACCTCAACCATGCCTGCCGCTATGCCACCCACCTGGTGGCCATGCGTGGCGGCCAGGTACTGGCCAGCGGCCGCCCGCGGGACGTGGTCACCCCCGAGCTGATCAAGGCGGTCTACGACCTCGACTGCCTGATCATCGACGATCCCGTGGCCAGGACCCCCATGGTGGTGCCCCTGGCGCGGCGTTCGGCTAGCTAAAGCGCCTTCAGCGTCCGATTCAGCACTGGCCCGATCTGCGCCAGCTGGGCCGGGGCGATGATGTCGACGTGGGCGCAATCCACCTCATGGGCCTGCAGCCGGGTGATCCAGGGCGCCCAGGTGGCCTTGACGTCCATCCCCACCGGCAGGGTGCGCCGGGCGACGAACATCAGTGCCTCGCCGTCGAAGCGGGCGCTGCGCGCGGTGGCCAGCAGCCGCACCGAGTCGGCGTAGTTGCCCTCGATGGTGGCGAACAGGTCCGCCCCCTCGCCGAGCGCCGGATCGGCCAAGCCCTGCTGGGCGGCCAGGAAGGCCTCGCGCTCGCGATTCACCTCGGCCAGCACCTCGGGATCCAGCTCGCGCTGGCCTTCGCGTTCCTGCCAGTTCTGGGTTTCCGGCGGGTAGGTATCGAGCAGGCCGAGGAAGGCCACCTCCTCCCCGGCCGCCTGCAGCCGGGCCGCCAGCCCCTGCGCCAGGGTACCGCCCAGGGAATAGCCGAGCAGATGATAGGGCCCCTGGGGCTGCACCTCGCGCAGGGTGCGCAGATGACGCTGGATGACGGCTTCCAGGTCGGCGCCCTGGGCCAGGGCGCCGTCGGGGCGCGGCGACTGGATGCCGAGCAGCGACCAGCGCGGATCGAGGTGGCGCTGCAGCACGCTGAACTGCCAGGCGAAGCCCGAGGCTGGATGGAAGCAGAACAGCGTGGGGCCCTCGCCCTGACGCAGCGGCAACAGGGTCTCGAAACCGGCGCGGGTCGCGCGGACGGCATCCTGCTCCAGCTGGCGCGCCAGACGGGCGACGCTGGACGCCACCATGATCTGGCCGATGGACACAGGTCGTGCCAGGCGCCGACGCAAATTGGCCGCCAGGCTCATGGCCAGCAGCGAATGGCCGCCGAGGGCGAAGAAGTCGTCATCGGCGCCGACGATGGCGCAACCGAGCACCTCGGAGAAGGCCGCGGCCAGTTCGCTTTCCAGGCCGGGCGCCACCGGCCGGCTTGCCGCGCGGGTGGCGCCCTGGGGCGCTGGCAGCGCCTTGCGATCCAGCTTGCCCGTAGCGCCCAGGGGGAATTCCTCCAACTCGACCAGGGCGACCGGTACCAGATGCGGTGGCAATTGCTCGCCGAGACGGGCGCGCAGACGCTCCAGGTCAAGTCCGGCGCCGGGTTGGGCGACGAGATAGCCCACCAGCTGCCGGGCATCCCCGCCCGCGGCATTGGCCACCTCGCCCAGCACCCGGGCATGGGTGACCGCCTGGGCGACGCCCGGCAAGGCCAGCAGGGCGTGATCGATCTCCGCCAGCTCGATGCGCTGGCCACGGATCTTCACCTGGTCATCGCTGCGCCCCAGGTATTCGACGACCCCCTGGGGCAGCCCGCGTGCCACGTCGCCGGTGCTATACCGGCGTTCGCCCGCGGCCGCGGGCGCGGCGATGAAGCGGGCGGCGGTCAGCTCCGGGCGACCCAGGTAACCGTCGGCCAGCTGTACGCCACTCAGGTAGAGCTCACCGGCCACGCCGGGCGGTACCGGGCGCAGGCGCTCGTCGAGGATGTACAAGCCGGTGTTCCACACCGGCTTGCCGATGGGCACGCTGCTGCCACTGACGGCGGCCAGGGCGGCGCCATGGGCGGGATGGTAGGAAACATCCACCGCGGCTTCGGTGGGGCCATAGAGATTGTGCAGGGGCGCGCCGACCCGGCGCTCCCAGGTGCGGGCCAGTTCGGTGGGCAGCGCCTCGCCGCTGCAGAACACCTGGCGCAGGCTGGCGCAGCGGCCGACGGCGGCCGGGTCGTCCAGGCTGGCGACGAAGGCCGCCAGCATCGAAGGCACGAAATGCACCGTGGTCACCCGCTCACGGGCGAAGAGTTCCTGCAGCGCCAAGGGATCGCGATGGGCCTCGGGTGGCGCCAGGTACAGCCGGGCGCCCACCAGCAACGGCCAGAAGAACTCCCAGACCGAGACATCGAAGCTGCTCGGCGTCTTCTGCAGCACGGTATCGCCCGCCCCTATGGGGTAGCTGTCCTGCATCCACAGCAGGCGGTTGACGATGGCGGCATGCCCCACCACCACGCCCTTGGGCCGGCCGGTGGAACCGGAGGTGTAGAGCACATAGGCCGGATCGCTGGGACTTGGCCCCGCGAACCTCGGCTCCTCATCCAGCTTCACGAGGGGCGCATCGAGGATCAGTATCCGGTCTTCACCCAGCCCGGGGAAGCGTTCGCGCTGGCTGGCATCGGTCAGCAACACCCGGGGGCGGGCATCGTCGAGCATCAGCTGCAGGCGCTCGTCGGGATAGCCGCTGTCCAGCGGCAGGTAGGCGGCGCCCAGCTCGACGGTGGCCAGCAGCGCCAGGGACAGGAACACCGAGCGCGGCAACGCCACGGCGACGATGTCGCCCCGCCCTACCCCGGCCAAGCTCAAGCGCTGGGCCAGGGCCAGCACCTGCTGGCGGGTTTCGCGGTAGGTGAAGGCGTACTCCAGGTCGGCCAGCGCCGGTGATTCGGGCGTCCGGGCGGCCTGTTCGGCCAGGAGGCTGGCCAGGGTGGCCGCCGGTAGCGGCCGTTCGGTCGCATTGAGCGCGTCCAGCCAGTGTCGATCGGCCGGCGCCAGCAGTTCGGCCGCGCCGAGGGTAAGGCCGGGCTGCCGGGCGAATTGCGCGGCCAGCAGGCGGAAGCGCTCGGCGTGCCCTTGCAGGAGGTCGGCGGCGTAGCGCTCGGCGTTGCCCAGCAGCTTGATGTCCAGGGCGCCGCTGGCCTCCAGGTAGAGGGCGATTTCCAGGTCGCGCACCGGCCCCGAGGCGAGCTCGTGGGTGATGCCGGGCACCCCGGCGAAATCCAGGGCGAAGTCGAACAGCTTGAGATTGATGACCGGTCCGGTCAGAGGCTCGGCATCCCCTGCCCGGCCCAGATCGCGGGCGATCTGCTCGGCGTCGTAGCGCTGGTGGCGACGGATTTTCTTCAGTTCGGCGGCCAGCGCGGCACCAAGCTCCGCCAGGGTCTGGTCCGTGGAGCTCCGCACCGCCAGCGGCAGGACGTTCAGCGTCGCCCCGCCCGATTTGAGCGCCACCGAGCCCATGCGCCTCATGAAGATGAAGCCAGCGCTGAAGGCGGGCTGCCCGCTGAGGCGGGCGAACCAGGTGGCCGCCAGGGCCACGGCCAGATCGGCCGGTGTCACGCCCTGGCCCCTGCCC
>CAUQPA010000552.1:0-3507 GCA_963519325.1 uncultured Pseudomonas sp.
GCATGCAGATGCCCATGGCCGCCCAGGCCATGCTGCTGGGCGGCAACGTGCGGGTCGGCCTGGAAGACAACCTCTGGCTGGACCGTGGCGTCCACGCCACCAACGGCAGCCTGGTGGAGCGGGTGATCCAGATCATCGAGCGGCTGGGCGGGCGGGCCCTCAGCCCGGCCGAAGGGCGTCAGAAAATGAAGCTGGGAGGTGCCCGATGAGCGCCGTCTTCGCTGCCCTCGGTACCGGCGTGATCGGTGCCGGCTGGATCGCCCGGGCGCTGTCCCGCGGTCTGGACGTGTGTGCCTGGGACCCGGCGCCCGGTGCCGAGGCCGCGCTGCGTACCCGGCTAGCCAATGCCTGGCCGGCCCTGGAAGCCCAGGGCCTGGCACCGGGTGCCAGTCTGGACCGCCTGACGTTCCATACCGACCTGGAAGAGGCCGTGGCCAGCGCCGACGTCATCCAGGAGAGCGCGCCCGAGCGCCTGGACCTCAAGCGCGACCTGCATGCCCGGGTCAGCCGGGCGGCACGGCCCGACGCCCTGATCTGCTCCAGCACCTCGGGGCTGCTGCCCAGCGACTTCTATGCCGATGCCGAGCACCCCGAGCGCTGCCTGGTGGGACATCCCTTCAATCCGGTCTACCTGCTGCCGCTGGTGGAGGTGGTGGGCGGGACCCAGACCTCGGAGGCCAATCTGGCGCGCGCCGAAGCCTTCTATCGCGAGCTGGGCATGCGGCCGCTGCGGGTGCGCAAGGAGGTGCCCGGCTTCATCGCCGATCGCCTGCTCGAAGCCCTGTGGCGCGAGGCGCTGCACCTGGTCAACGACGGCGTCGCCACCACCGGCGAGATCGACGACGCCATCCGCTATGGCGCCGGCCTGCGCTGGTCGTTCATGGGCACCTTCCTCACCTACACCCTGGCCGGCGGCCCGGCAGGTATGCGCCATTTCATGCAGCAATTCGGCCCGGCGCTGAAGCTGCCCTGGACCTACCTGGAAGCCCCGGAGCTGACCGATGGCCTGATCGACGCCGTGGTCGAGGGTACGCAGGCGCAGCAGGGCGACCTGGAACTGGCCGCCCTCGAGCGCTATCGCGACGACTGCCTGCTGGCGGTGCAGGCGGCCATCGCCGAGTGCAAGGCGCGCCACGGCATCCGGGACTAGGAGAAAGGTCATGTTGATCCATAGCACTACCGTCGCCCCTGACTGGGTCGACTACAACGGCCATCTGCGCGATGCCTATTACCTGCTGATCTTCAGCCACGCCACCGACGCCCTGATGGACGCCATGGGTCTGGACGCCGCTGGCCGAGCAGCCAGCGGGCACTCGCTGTTCACCCTGGAGTGCCATCTCAACTTCCTCCACGAGGTGAAGGCGGATGCCCGGCTGGAAGTACGGGTGAGGTTCCTGGCCCTGGATGCCAAGCGCCTGCACCTGCACTTCGGGCTGTATCGCGAGGGCGAGACCGAGCTGCTGGCCGCCTCCGAGCAATTGCTGCTGCACGTTGACCTGGCCGGCCCCAAGTCGGCGCCCTTCGCGCCAGCGGTACACGACTGGCTGGCGACCCGATTGGCAGCGCAGCACGACGAGCCCTGGCCGGAGCACGTCGGGCGGGTCATCGGCCTGCCGCCCGCGAGAAAATGACCGGCAGCCCTTGGAGCCTGTTCAAATCTGCTGCGCGTCGGCCAAACTGCGTTGAAGATGGCTTCGGAATGCTCATTTACCATTCGTAAACTCCGCTTCCTCAGCCATTTTCGTGGGGCCGCCTAGGCCTTGTTTGGCTCTAGCTCGCGAGATTTTGAACAGGCTCTTAGCAATCCAGCGGAGTCACAGTGACATGAGCGCCATCGCCGACTTCAGTACCTATAAAGTCATCAGCCCGATAGGCAGTGCCCGAGGCGACGATACTCACGTCACCGTTCACTGGCTGGATGGCCGAACCAGTCCTTACCATCTGCTCTGGCTCAGGGACAACTGCCCCTGTCCGCGCTGCGTTTATAGCGTTACCCGCGAACAAGTCTTCGAGATAGTGGATATCCCCGAAGATATTCAGGCATCCCGGGTAGCCCTCAAGGAGGACGGCAGCCTGGAGATCCTCTGGCACGATGGACACGTCAGTACGTACGACGCTGGCTGGTTACGCGCCCACGCCTATGACGAAGAATCCTTGGCTGAGCGGGAACGGCTGAAGCCGAGGAAAAGGCTCTGGGACAGCAGCCTGCAGGTGCCCTCCTTCCAGTACGCCGAGATAATGACCGACGATGCAGCGCTACTGTCCTGGCTGATCGAGGTGAGGGGCACAGGCCTGTCGCTGCTGCATGGCGTGCCTGTGGAAGAGGGATCTCTGGCCGCGGTGGCGAGACGGATTTCCTTCATCCGGGAATCCAACTTCGGCACGATCTTCAATGTGCAATCCAAGGCCGAGGCGGACAGCAACGCCTACACCGCCTTCAACCTACCGCTACATACCGACCTCCCGACCCGGGAGCTGCAACCGGGGCTGCAATTCCTGCATTGCCTGGTCAACGACGCAAAAGGCGGCAGCAGTACCTTCGTCGACGGCTTCAAGCTCGCTGAAGTCCTGAGAGAAGAGGATCCCGAGTCCTTCGCGGTACTCACCACGATACCCATCGAATTCCGCAATCGCGGGAAGTCTTCCGACTATCGCTACAGGGCCCCCATCATTGCCCTGGATGAAAACCAGGAAGTGACGGAAATTCGCATGGCGAACTTCTTGCGCGGCCCTTTCAGTACCAGCCAGAAAACCATGCCGCTGCTCTACCGCGCCTACCGGCGCTTCATCGCCATGACCCGGGATGATCGCTTCCGCTACCGGCACCGTCTCGCGGCGGGTCAGCTGTGGTGTTTCGACAACAGAAGGGCCCTGCATGCCCGGGACGAATTCGACCCCACCAGCGGCGCGCGTCATTTCCAGGGCTGTTACATCGACCGGGATGAGCTGCATTCCAGAATTCGCGTGCTGCAACGATGAGCCAGCCGCCGCTCTCGGCGGACATGGCCGCCTTCGTCCAGGCCAGCCAGGCCTTCGCCACTGACGATCCGGACATCGACGCCCAGCGCCAGGCCTACGCCCGGCTCTGCGCCGCCCTCGCGCCAGCGGACTACCAGGGATTGGCGGTCAGCGATCACCAGGCCGGTGGAGTACCGCTGCGGCTGGTAGCGCCGCAAGAATCCACCACCGACCGCCCCGCCCTGCTCTATCTGCACGGCGGCGGCTGGATGCTCGGTGACCTGGACTCCCACGGCTTTCTCGCCGCACGCCTGGCGCGGCGGCTGGGGCTGGCCGTCTTGCTGGTGGATTATCGCCTGGCCCCGGAGCATCCCTACCCGGCGGCCCTGGAGGACACCCTCCAGGCCTGGGATTGGCTACTGCAGGAGGCCGGCGCGCTGGGGCTGGACGAGACGCGACTGGCGGTGGCCGGCGACAGCGCCGGTGGCAACCTGGCCGCGGCGCTGTGTCTGGCGCTGCGACAGCAGGGGCGCGCCCAGCCCAGGGCGC
>CAUQPA010000553.1:0-3502 GCA_963519325.1 uncultured Pseudomonas sp.
CTGGCCGCCGGCGCCATCATGGCGATCCTGCTGTACTTCCTGAGTCAGAAGAACCCGCAGGACAAGGTCGAGGACCCGCTGCTCATCATCGGGCGTCGTCGCTCTCGGGAAGACGCCTGACCGGCCGTGGCCCAGACATGGTCGCAGGCCACCTCCTACCAGGGCTCGCAAGCGCCGGCGGACACTGATCCCGGAACGGGCCGGAAACCGGGGGCGACATGGCGGCGGCTGGAGATGGCGATCGCCGTCGTCCTGCTGGTCTGCGTGGGTGTGCGCCGCGAGCTGGCGGCCGCCCTGAGCGTCGGGGACTGTGTCGCACTCGCCTCGGTCCCCATCACTTGGACGGCTGTGCGCAAGGCGCGCCGCTTCTCACTGCTGCTCGTGCTGTCCATCCTGGCGTCGGGCACGGCCTACATCATGTCCCTGCTGGCCGAGAGCAGCTTCGTCGTCGAGGCCTGGGCCCGCCGGGTCACCACCTTGAGCCTGCTGGCCGTCCCTTGCGCGGTGGGCGTCTTCGTGTGGGGGGCGCGCCGGCTGGGAACAAGACGCGCGGCCCTGGCAGTCGGCTTCGGCATGTTCCTGGACTCGCTACCCCTGTTGCAGACCAGCACCAACCCGTGGAAGTTCGGGGTCGGTGCGGCGGTGACGATCATGGTCCTCAGCCTCGTCGCCGACCGACGCCGACTGGTGCAGATCGCGGCACTACTGGTGCTCAGCGGCGTCTTCCTCGTCTCCGACTCACGCTCCACCCTGGCCTTCCTGGCCATCATCCTGGGCACGGTCATCTGGCAGGCCCTGGCGTCCTGGGCCCGATGGCACGTGCCCACTCCCCGGCGCCTGGCGATCTCCCAGATCCTCGTTCTGGCGGTCGTGGGGATCGTGGCGATGGCCGGGGTCGTCATGGCCTCGGAGTCCGGGACCCTGGGTGAGGACGCCCAGAACCGGACCATCGCCCAGTCCTCGAGCTCGGCGGGGCTGCTGCTGTCCGCCCGCCCCGAGCTGGGAGCCTCCTGGGCCCTGTTCCAGAACCGGCCCTGGGGGTACGGCGCTGGCGTCAAGCCCCGTTTCGAGGACCTGTGGGTGGCCAAGCAAGGCATGGCCGCCCTGGGCTACGACCCGGACAACGGGTACGTCGAGAACTTCATGTTCGGCGGCCGCATCGAGCTGCACTCGGGCCTCATGGACATGTGGGCGGCGGCCTCGATCCCGGGCGGCCTGTTGCTGCTGCTCATTGCAGGAATGGCGCTGGCGGCGATGATGCGCGACCTGGGGCGCCTCAAGGCCACGCCCTGGCTGTTCTTCGCGGCTCTGACCGTGGTGCAGAACGTGTTCGTGGGGCCCTGGACGGTGCTGCCCGCCTACCTGCCGATCGTGCTGGGGGCCGCCGTCTTGCAACCTCCCCTGCGCGAGGCCGCCCAGCTGGGCATCGACGACGAGCCGGCCGCCCCACCGCGGGATGAGCCCACCAACTCCGCTGTGGCGCCCGCCCAGCAGGCGTGATCCCGACCGCGAGCCCTCAGTGATCGTACTCGCGGTGGACGCAGCCACCGTGGCGCACATGTATGCCGCGCACAGTGAACGACGAGGTAGTCGCCACCCCTTCACGGGAGATTCGCTAGATCGCCTATCGACGCCCGGGATTGATCCCACATCCGCACGGCTTTATTGTTCCAAGGAGGACACCTCAAGGATGCCGATGCGTCGGTCCGGAACATGCCGGACCTACCAAATTCTATCGCTGTATGGATGGACGGGCAGTACCAGGTGTTTGAATACGCAAGGAATTAGTCTCATGAGCGCACGAACCTTAGTACGCGGGCCGATTGTGCGGCTCGCCGCAGTGTCTCTGGGGTCGAACATCGTCGACGGGATCCGAGTCGCTGCCTTCGCCGTGCTGACCACCGCATATGCCGACTCGGCGCTGGAGGTCGCACTAGTTGCCACCGTAGCAACGTTACCTAAAGTGCTCCTCTCCATACCGATCGGCGTCATGCTCGATCGATGGAGCAAGTTGCGCACCCTGTACCTGGTCAACCTAGCCCGTGCACTCATTTTAGTGGGGCTCGCCGTGGCGCTCCACCTTGGCGCCGGGTCGATCCTGCTGCTTTGTGCGTTCGCCTTATTCTTCGGCATGTTAGAAGAATTATATGACGCAGCGTCAGTACTGGTCGTCCCCGATCTCACAGAACCTAACCAGTACCTGAAGTCGAATGCCACCATCCGATGGGTGCAAGAGCTTGGCAATGGTGCTATCGGGCCGTTTGTTGGCGCTACATTGGTAGGATGGTCCGTGACAACGCCATTCACTTTGAGTGCAGGGGTATTGCTCATCATTGCGCTCGCACTACACTCTCTTCAGCGCTCACACTTACTGATACCCGACCAGTCGTCAGCCGAGGGACAACACGACGAGGGTAGGCAGGAGAACGCGTGGGACGAGCGCGAAGCGGAAGTTTACAACCAACCGACGACCGCAACTATTGAGACTCGCACGCGCGCCTTCATGAAGGAATTGTGGGACGGCCTTGTTGTGACTTGGCGAAATCCTTTCGCGCGCAACATTGTAGCGGTTTTCGGACTCTGGAACCTCTTCGGTTGGATGCCGGAGTCTATTCTCGTCGTTTACGCCATGGAGGCACTGGAAGGTGGCGGCGATACCTACGGCCTTCTGCTAGCCATCACGTCCGTCGGCGCATTGCTCGGTGGACTTGCACTGCTAGTAACCCCCGACACAGTGAGCGTTCGTTGGGTGACCGTCCTGGCTCTTGGAGTCTACGCACTGACTCTTGCTGTTCCGGGAATCTGGCCCAGTTTCTGGGTCGCTGCGGTGGCCTTCTTCGTTCAAGGCATCCCGCTGGTGCTGTTGAGCGGCGCTCTGGCAGCTCAGATACAGTTGACGATCGATCGACGCTTCCTCGGCAGGGTCTATGCGGTCATCGGTACGGTTGTCAGCCTCGGCATGACGGTGGGCCTGGCCCTGGGAGGCGTGGTCGCCGATCTTACTTCAACGCCTTTCGTTTTTGTGCTCGGCGGAGTTGGTATTGGCTTTGCAGCATTAATGTCCGGCTTGACCTTTTCCTCAACCACGGCAAGCATCAAAGACGATTAAGTCCGATGCCCGGCTTGTTGAACAGACTGGAGCCATATACCGCCTGACGCGCACCGTGCACATCCCGGCCGAGGTCGCCCAGGAGTTGGTGCTCGAAGGATGGCTGGAGCGGATCGTCCGGGAAACGACGGTCGAGCCTTTGGTGCTGCCCGATGTGGGCCCTTCAGCCAGCACTGCGCTGAGCTCGGGCCCCGGCCTTCAGTGGTCGTACTCGCGGTGGACGCCGCCTCCGACGCTGGCCGCCAGGATGCCGCGGCCCCGGGCCAGCAGCCGAGCCCCCTTGGCCGCATGCTGAGGACTCCTGATAAGGGTTCCACCGGCGGTTCGCAGGCCGCCGACGACGATGCGCACCAGGCCACCGGCCGCGGCCCGGGCCCGGATGGCCGGCTGGGC
>CAUQPA010000554.1:0-3479 GCA_963519325.1 uncultured Pseudomonas sp.
GGCCAAGCGCCTGGTCGAGCACAAGAAGGACGTGGTCATCCTGCTGGACTCCATCACCCGCCTGGCGCGTGCCTACAACACCGTGATCCCCAGCTCCGGCAAGGTGCTCACCGGTGGTGTCGACGCCCACGCCCTGGAGAAGCCCAAGCGCTTCTTCGGTGCCGCCCGTAACATCGAGGAAGGTGGCAGCCTGACCATCATCGCCACCGCGCTGGTGGAAACCGGCTCGAAGATGGACGAGGTGATCTACGAGGAATTCAAGGGTACCGGCAACATGGAATTGCCCTTGGAGCGCCGCATCGCCGAGAAGCGCGTCTTCCCGGCCATCAACATCAACAAGTCCGGCACCCGCCGCGAAGAGCTGCTCACCGATGAGGAAGAGCTGTCGCGGATGTGGATTCTGCGCAAGATCCTGCATCCGATGGATGAGATCGCCGCCATCGAATTCATGCTCGACAAGTTGCGCCAGACCAAGACCAACAACGAGTTCTTCGACTCGATGAAGCGCAGCAAGTAAGGCGCTTGAGCAGCAAAGGCCGGGTTATCCCGGCCTTTCGCGTTTCTGGTCGGCGGCTTTCTCGTCCGCCGGGCAAACCGGTAGACTGCTGGACTTTCCCGAGCGTCGAAGAGGCCGCATGCAATACCGAGATCTGCGTGACTTCATCCGCAGCCTGGAGCAGCGTGGTGAATTGAAGCGCGTGACCGCCCCGGTCTCGCCGATCCTCGAAATGACCGAAATCTGCGACCGCACCCTGCGCAAGCAGGGCCCGGCGCTGCTGTTCGAGAATCCCGTGGGCTTTTCCATGCCCGTGCTGGGCAACCTGTTCGGCACGCCGCAGCGCGTGGCCCTGGGCATGGGCGCCGAGGACGTCGGCGCCCTGCGCGAGATCGGCAAGCTGCTGGCCTTTCTCAAGGAGCCCGAGCCGCCCAAGGGGCTGAAGGATGCCTGGTCCAAGCTGCCGATCTACAAGAAGGTCATCAGCATGGCACCCAAGGTGCTCAAGGATGCGCCCTGCCAGGAGGTGATCGAGGAGGGCGAGGCGGTCGACCTGGGCAAGCTGCCGATCCAGCATTGCTGGCCGGGCGACGTGGCACCACTGATCACCTGGGGCCTGACCGTCACCCGTGGTCCCAACAAGGAACGCCAGAACCTCGGTATCTATCGCCAGCAGGTCATCGGCCGCAACAAGCTGATCATGCGCTGGCTGAGCCATCGCGGGGGCGCCCTGGATTTTCGCGAATGGTGCCAGAAGCACCCTGGCCAACCCTATCCGGTGGCCGTGGCCCTGGGCGCCGATCCGGCCACCATCCTCGGCGCGGTCACACCGGTGCCCGACACCCTCTCCGAGTACGCCTTCGCGGGTCTCTTGCGCGGCAGTCGCAGCGAGCTGGTCAAGTGCGTGGGCAATGACCTGCAGGTACCGGCCAGTGCGGAGATCGTGCTGGAAGGCGTCATCCATCCGGGCGAGACGGCGCCGGAGGGCCCCTATGGCGACCATACCGGCTACTACAACGAGGTCGATACCTTCCCGGTGTTCACCGTGGAGCGCATCACGCGCCGCCGCGACCCCATCTACCACAGCACCTACACCGGGCGGCCGCCGGACGAGCCGGCCATCCTCGGCGTGGCGCTCAACGAAGTCTTCGTGCCCATCCTGCAGAAGCAGTTTCCCGAGATCGTCGACTTCTACCTGCCGCCGGAAGGCTGCTCCTACCGCATGGCGGTGGTGACCATGAAGAAGCAGTACCCCGGCCACGCCAAGCGGGTGATGCTGGGGGTCTGGTCGTTCCTGCGACAATTCATGTACACCAAGTTCGTTATCGTCACCGACGACGACATCAATGCGCGCGACTGGAACGACGTCATCTGGGCGGTCACCACGCGCATGGATCCCAAGCGCGATACCGTGATGATCGACAACACCCCCATCGACTACCTGGACTTCGCCTCGCCGATTTCCGGGCTGGGCTCGAAGATGGGCCTGGATGCCACGCACAAGTGGCCAGGCGAGACCACGCGGGAGTGGGGGCGGGCGATCGTCAAGGACGACGCCGTGGTCAAACGGGTGGACGAGATGTGGTCCAGTCTCGGGATCGATTAACGGAGACGACGATGAAGGTCACCCTGCAGCCCTCGGGGGCGGTACTGCACACCCAGCCCGGGGAGGCGATCCTGGCGGCGGCGCAGCGCCTCGGCTACAGCGGTCCACACAGCTGTCGCAACGGCAATTGCCAGCTCTGCGCGGCGTTGTTGGTGGAAGGCCAGGTCGACCAGCGCGGCCAGGTCGCCGACCATGGCGAGATCTACGTCTGCGTGGCCGTGCCCCTGACCGATTGCCTGCTGCAGTGGGACGGCGTGCTGGCCCCCGGCGAGTTGCCGGTGCGCAAGCTGGCCTGCCAGGTGGTGGCGCTGGACGACGTCGGTGGCGACGTGCGCCGCGTGCGACTGCGCGCCCCCGCTGGACGTCCGCCGCGCTATCACGCCGGCCAGTATCTGATGATCGCCCGCGACGACGGCAAGCAGTCGGCCTTTTCCCTGGCATCGGCGCCGCACCAGGGGCGCGAGCTGGAATTGCACGTACTGGCCCGCGAGGCCAGCAGCCAGGCGCTGCTGGCGCAACTCGAGCGCCAGGGCATGGCCCAGGTCGAGCTGCCCTATGGTGATGCGCACCTGGCCGAATTGCCCGACGGCCCCCTGGTCCTGATCGCCGCCGGCACCGGCATGGCGCAGATGCACAGCCTGATCGAAGACGCCCGCACCCGCGGCTTCGCGCACCCGGTGCACCTCTATTGGGGCGCGCGGACACCGGAAGACTTCTATACCGTCGAGGCCTGGGACGAATGGGCGCAGCTGCCCAACCTCACCCTCAACCGGGTGGTGAGCGATGCCTGTGGCTGGGAGGGGCGCTGCGGCCTGCTGCACGAAGCGGTACGCGCCGACTTCACCGACCTGAGCGGCCTGTACGTCTATGCCAGCGGCTCGCCGGCCATGGTCTACGCCACCCTGGATGCCCTGGTGGATGCGGGCATGGACGCGCACCAGATGCGCGCCGACGTCTTCGCCTACGCGCCGCGCAGCTGAAGCCTGTCGCGGCCTTGGCGCAATGCCGTGGTTGCGATAGGGCTGGCGTGGAAAGCGGTCTTCTTTAGCTGGGGATTCGTTGCCTGGTCAGCCCCTCACCCCAACCCTCTCCCGCGGGGAGAGGGGGCTGTTCGAGCAGGGGGTCGTTATCGTTAGCTCAATGGGAACGCTTATTCGAGTCTGAGGTGCCGTTCGCGTAGGCGGCTTCCAAAGCGGTGAGAACGGTAGGGTGGAAAACCCCGCGGTCTTTTCCGCCTGAGACCCATTACCCGCGTCGCCCTCACCCCGACCCACTCCCGAGGGGAGAGGGGGCTGACCCTGCAGGCGGTGGTTGGGGGTATCTCAACCGGGGTGGTTGTTGGAGGCGGGGGTGGCGGTAGCGGGGGCGGCGTCCAAA
>CAUQPA010000555.1:0-3475 GCA_963519325.1 uncultured Pseudomonas sp.
GCCGTGCATGCCAAACAGGGTGGTATGCAGCGACTGGTAGCCGTTGGCCTTGGGTATGGCGATGTAGTCCTTGAAACGCCCCGGGAACGGCTTGTAGAGATTGTGCACCGCGCCGAGCACCCGGTAGCAGGTGTCGACCTTGTCGACGATGATGCGGAAGCCGTAGACGTCCATGATCTCGTTGAACGACTTACGCTTGCCGCGCATCTTCTGGTAGATACTGTGCAGGTGCTTCTCGCGCCCGACCACCTCGCCGTCGAGGCCGTCGCGGGCCAGGCAGTTGGCCAAGGATTCCTGGATCTTGCCGAGGATCTCGCGGCGATTGCCCCGCGCGGTCTTGACCGCTCGCTGGATGCGCTCGGCGCGCATCGGGTGCATGGCGCGAAAACCCAGGTCCTCGAACTCCACGTAGAAATCGTGCATGCCCAGGCGATTGGCGATGGGCGCGTAGATTTCCAGGGTTTCCTTGGCGATGCGCCGGCTCTTGTCCGGCGGCATGGCGTCCAGGGTGCGCATGTTGTGCAGCCGGTCGGCCAGCTTGACCAGGATGACGCGGATGTCCTTGGACATCGCCATGGTCATCTTCTGGAAGTTCTCCGCCTGGGCCTCGGCCTTGGTCTCGAACTTCATCTGGGTCAGCTTGCTGACCCCGTCCACCAGCTCCGCCACCGTCTCGCCGAACTGGCCGGCGAGGGCTTCCTTGGCGATGCCGGTGTCCTCGATTACGTCGTGCAGCATGGCCGCCATCAGGCTCTGATGGTCCATGTGCATGTCGGCGAGGATGTTGGCGACGGCCAACGGATGGGTGACGTAGGGCTCGCCGCTGCGGCGGCGCTGCCCGTCGTGAGCCTGCTCGGCGTAGTAGTAGGCCCGCCTGACCAGATTGACCTGGTCGGGGGTCAGGTAGTCCGCCAGACGCTCGGCCAGCAGCTCGATGCCGGTCGGGCGGACGTCACTACGCGCAAGCTCGGCGGCCATGGCTTAGAGCGCCTCGCCGTCCGCTTCTTCGTTGACTTCGAAGGCGGCGAACAGCGGCTCTTCTTCGACGATGTCGTCCAGGCGGATGACTTCTTCGTCGACCAGGCCTTCGGCGATCTCGCGCAGGGCGACGACGGTGGGCTTGTCATTGTCCCACGGTACCTTGGGCTCTTTGCCGCCGGTGGCCAACTGGCGCGAGCGCTTGGTGGCGAGCATGACCAGCTCGAATCGGTTGTCTACGTTGTCCAGGCAGTCTTCGACAGTAACGCGGGCCATGGTCTTCCTCGTGGCGATGATGATCCCGGGAACGGGGGACCAGATAGTATAAAAATTCGCCAGTGGCAAGGGAAGAGGCGGTGGTCGGAGGGCCAGCGGTCGTCGATGGTGTTCCACTAGAGGGGCCGTCCCGCATAAAGGGCTTCTGCCTGAGCTAGCGGATCGCTAACGCACTGCATGCTGTTCTTCACTTGCAGAAAATGCCTTCTTAACCGCTTTCGAGACGGCCCGATGGATCGTGTAGCCGGGGCGATATGCTAGTTAGCCAAGCCGTTGCATGGCTTTCTGATCAAAAGGAATGGATCAATGTCGGGATACGCCAAGCCATGGATGAGCGTGGCTGAACAGCTGGATCAATTGACTCGACGCGGTCTTACCGTCACCGATAGAACGTTGGCGCTCAACTACCTGAGCCGAATCGGCTATTACCGCCTGAGCGGCTATTGGTATGCGTTCCGAGAGCGCAGCGGTGCCCTGGTATTGCTGGATAGAGGTAAGAAGCCGCAAAGGCTCAAGGTCACCACCTTGGCACTGGACGATTTCAAAGTTGGTGCCACCTTTCAGAATGCCGTCGATCTCTATGTGTTCGACAAGAAGCTACGACTACTGACGCTGGATGCCCTGGAGCGCATTGAAGTTGGCTTGAGAGTCGACATCGCCTACTGCCTCGGTGCCAGAGACGCCTTTGCCTACCTGCGCCCCGAACTATTGCACGGCGACTTCAGCAGCAAGCTTGATCCGCGAACCGGACTTAGCCGCCACCACGACTGGCTGGGACGTCATGCGAAATTGATCGCCCGCTCCAAGGAAGACTTCATTCGGCATTGCAAGGATAAGTACGGGTTGCCTTTGCCGATCTGGATAGCGGCGGAAGTATGGGATTTCGGCACAATGTCCACGTTGTACAGTGGTCTACAAGAGACCGAACAGGACGCCATCGCGGCCAAGTATGGGCTATCGAACGGTCGGGTCTTTTCGTCCTGGATACGTAGCCTCAACTATCTACGCAATGTTTGCGCGCACCACAGCCGACTGTGGAATCGCAACATCGTCGACCAGCCGAAACTGCCTTCTCTGACCGAGGCGCCTTGGGCATATCCGTTCATAGGCAACGCCCATGCTCTGGCGCGTTGCTATCTGTTGCTACGTATGACACGCCATCTTCTGGACGTCGTGAATCCTCGATCAACTTGGTCACAGCGAGTCAAGGCGCACCTACTGAGCTTCCCGCAGCTATCGCACCTGGGCCTGAACATCGCAGGCATGGGCGCCCAACCTGGCTGGGAAGCCGACTGGTAAAACGCAGGCAATAAAAAACCCCTCAGCAGCTTCATCACCTAGGTGAGTCAGCCGAGAGGGGCCGTGTTGGGATCCATACTAGGGAACGACCTGGGCTCCGTCAAGCCGGCGCATACAGCGCTGGATCAAGGGCCTCAACGCTCGCTCCGCAAGCTAGATGCGAGCGTTGGGAGGCATACCTCTCAGGCCCCAGCTTTCTTCTTCAATCGCCAGGCGTGCAGCAGCGGTTCGGTGTAGCCGCTGGGCTGCTCGCGGCCCTTGAAGATGAGGTCGCGGGCGGCGCGGTAGGCGTAGGAGCTATCGAAGTGGCCGGCCATGGGCTCGTAGAGGGCGTCGCCGGCATTCTGGCCGTCGACCACCTTGGCCATGCGCTGCAGCGTCTCGTCCACCTGCTCGGCGCTGACCACGCCATGGTGCAGCCAGTTGGCGATGTGCTGGCTGGAGATGCGCAGGGTGGCGCGGTCTTCCATCAGGCCGACGTCATGGATGTCGGGCACCTTGGAGCAGCCCACGCCCTGGTCGACCCAGCGCACCACGTAGCCGAGGATGCCCTGGCAGTTATTGTCCAGCTCCTGCTGGATGGCCTCGGCGGACCAGTCCGGCGACTCGGCCACCGGCACGCTGAGCAGGCCGGCGAGCAATTCGCCGCGGGCAGCGTCGACGTCGCTGCGTTCCAGCTCCTGCTGTACCTGCTGGACGTTGACTTGGTGGTAATGCAGGGCGTGCAGCACGGCGGCGGTGGGCGACGGTACCCAGGCGGTGTTGGCGCCGGCCTTGGGATGACCGATCTTCTGCTCCAGCATGGCCGCCATCAGGTCGGGCATGGCCCACATGCCCTTGCCGATCTGCGCCTTGCCACGCAGGCCACAGGCCAGGCCGACCAGCACGTTGTTGCGCTCGTAGGCGGTGATCCACTTGGAGG
>CAUQPA010000556.1:0-3468 GCA_963519325.1 uncultured Pseudomonas sp.
CGCGGACCTCGTCGGCCACCACCGCGAAGCCGCGACCCTGTTCGCCGGCCCGGGCCGCCTCGATGGCCGCGTTGAGCGCCAGCAGGTTGGTCTGACCGGCAATCCCGCCGATCACCCCGAGCACGTCGTTGATGCGCTGGGCATCGCTCTGCATGGCCTGCACCTTGAGGGTGGCGTCTTCCACCTGATCCACCAGGGCCAGCACGCTGGCCGAGGCCTGCTGGACCACCGCGCGGGAACGCTCGGCCTGGCCGTTTGCGGCCTGGGTGAGGGTGGCGGTGTCGCTGGCACTGCGCGCCACGGAATCGGAGGTGGCGCTCATCTCGGTGATGGCGGTCACCGCCTGGTCGGTCTCGCTGGCATGGCGGGCCAGGATGGCACCGTTCTGCTGGGCCTGGCCGTGCAGTTGCTTGAGACCGGTGTCGATGCGGTCGGTGGCGTCGCCCACCTCGCCGATCAGCCGCTGCAGATAGCCGATGAAGCCGTTGACCGCGCCGGCCACCGTGTCCACCTCGTCCTGGCCGTGCACCGGGATGCGCCGGGTCAGATCGGCGTCGCCGGCGGACAGGGATTCGATGTTGCGTTGCAGCAGGCCCAGGCGACCCATCAGCTTGCCGAGCGCCAGCACCATGATGCCTACCAGCAGCAGGACCAGCGGCAGCTGGATCGCCGCCAGGGTCTTGAGGATGCCGGTGTTGGTCGCCGCGATGAGCGAGGTGGGCAGCGCCGTGGCCAGCAGCCAGGGGGTGCCGGCCAGCGGCCGCAGGAAGAAGGTATGCGGCGTACCGTGCTCATCGACGTAGGTGTCGCGCACCACGGTCTCGCCCTTGAGCTTGCCGAGGTTCTGCTGGATGGCGGCGACGAAGGGCGAGCGGGCGGCATAGGCCGAGACGTTGTTCAGGATCTGTGAATCCCCGAGTTCGCTGAGGTTGCTGAGGATCTTGCCGTCGGCCTCGACGATCATCATGTCGGTGTCGTCGAGTTCCTTACGCAGGCTGTCCACCAGGGGGTTGAAGAAGCCCAGGGTGAGGTCGATGGTCGAGACGCCAAAGGCCTTGCCGTCGCGCTGGATGGCCATGGCGCAGTTGGTGCGCGGCTCGGCGCTGGCGGCGTCCTTGTAGGCGGCGGCCCAGACGCACTGGCCAGCCGGGGCCTTGAGGCCGGCCTGGAACCACGGCTGCTCCCAGTAGTTGAGCGATTCGGGGGAGTTCCAGTGGGTGTTGACGATCAACTTGCCGCTGGCGTCGCGGTGATAGAAGGTGCTGAACTTGTCGCGACCCTGCTCGCGCTGGTTGGGCAGCGGCCAGATGCCGCCGCCGAACACCTTGGCATCGCCATACTGGTCCACCAGGCCGGGCAGCACCCGGTCGATGGCGGCGCTGTCCAATAGCGGCACGGTCTGGGTGATGGCGCGCTGCTGCGCCTGGATCTGGTTGAGTTCACGGTAGATGCGGGTGCCGACCTCGTTGACCCGGGTGAGGACGGCGGATTCGCCGGCAGCGACCAGGTCGGGAGTGACCCAGAGACGAATCCCGATGACGGTGGCGGCGAGCGTCGCGCCGATGAAACCGAGGAAGATCAGGGTGTAGCGGGTCCGAACGGTGTTCAGCGCCATGGTGTCGCTCCTGCGGATACAGCGTCGTCCACGCTGCGAGAGGCATCCTTACCGTCTTGTTGGAATGAGGATGTTAGCGCCTTATCGGCGTCTGACGTGTGACCTTTAGCCGCAGGCCCGACCGGATACCGAGGCCGGAAACGGGTCGTGAAATGACCCGCCGTCCAACCTTTCGTCAGCAATCCTGGCTGCGTCGATCAGCTCCGTACCCGCAGGCACTCGCCATACCAGTCCGCCCCCTCCAGGCGAGTCACCACCAGCCAGTGGCCTTCCCCGGGCGCGGCGACCAGGCAATGTCCATCCGCCAGCCAGCAGGCGCTGCGACCCACGCAGGCATAGCCGCCGGTGGGCCCTCCGTGGTTGGCCATGAGCACCGGCATGGCCAGTCGGCGCGCATGCCCTGCCAGCTGGGCGCTATCGGCGGGATAGCCCGTCGCGCCGATCACCGCCGAGACCAGGTAGAGGTCGGCGCCCCGGGCGCGGGCGGCATCGGCATGCGCCGGATGATTACTGTCGGCGCAGATGGCCAGGGCACCGCGCAAGCCACCGAACTCCAGCAGGTCACCGCCGCTACCCGGCACGAAGGGCGGGGATTCGCCCGGATGCAGGTATTCCTTGGTATGGACCCGGCAGCTGCCGTCGGCCGCCAGGATCAGGGCACCGATCTGCAGGCCCTTGGCGCCCTGGATGGGCGCCCCGACCACGGCGGTGAGCCCGGCTGCGCGACAGGCCTCGCACAGTGGCAGCAGGCGGACGTCGGTGGGCGCCAGTGCCAAGCTCGCCGCCAGGTCCGGCTCATAGCCGCTCAGCGAGAGCTCGGGAAACAGCAGCACATCCACCTTGGCGTCGGCCGCCGCGGCGATGAAATCGAGATGGGTACGCAGATTGGTGGCGAGATCGCCGGCGACCGAGGTGGACTGGGCGGCGGCGAGGGTGAGGATGGGCATGGCAACTCCGCAGGCGGGCTGAAACGCTGGGAAGAGCGTCGGACCGGGTAACCCGAGGGTACCAGGCCAGTGAGCGAGCTCCCACAGCCGCAGGGTGCGACACCTGAGCCCGTTCGGGTTGACTCCAGGTTATAGCGCTATCGCTAGCTCTCAGTATTTGGCGTGCAGGCGCGTCGTTATAGTCGGGCCGTCTATCAATTTGAAGAATAACAGGACGGGTCATGGCCATAATCAACTATGTAACGGAAATTCGCTTTGGGGCCGGCTGTGCTACCGAGCTGGCTGACGTCAGCGCGCGCCTGGGATTCCGGCGACCGCTGATCGTCACCGATCGGGGCGTGGTAGCAGCGGGTCTCATCGATCAGTTGGTAGACCTGAATCCCCTGGCCGCCTACCAGGTGTTCGATGCCACTCCGGCCAATCCCACCGAGGCCGCTACCCGCGAGGGTGTAGCCTGTTTCCTCGAAGCGGCGTGCGACGGCATCATCGCCGTCGGCGGGGGTTCGCCCATCGACCTGGCCAAGGCTATCGCGGTATCCGCGCGCCATCCGGGGCCGCTGAAACAGTTCGCGCTGATAGAGGGTGGTCTGGCGCGAATCACCGCCGCCACGGTGCCCATCGTGGCCATTCCGACCACGGCCGGGACCGGTAGCGAGGTGGGACGCGGTGCCATCATCATCCTCGATGATGGCCGCAAGGTTGGCATCCTCTCGCCCCATGTCATCCCGCGGGTGGCCATCTGCGATCCCTTGCTGACGCTCAGCCTGCCCCCGCACCTGACCGCCGCGACGGGCATGGACGCGGTGGCTCATTGCATCGAGACCTTTCTGGCGCCTGGCTTCAATCCGCCGGCCGAGGGTATTGCGCTGGACGGTCTGCGCCGGGCCTGGCGCAACCTGGAGCTGG
>CAUQPA010000557.1:0-3452 GCA_963519325.1 uncultured Pseudomonas sp.
CCCGGTCATAGCGCTGCTCGCGCACCCGGCTCTTGAATTCGCCCCATTCGCCACTGGCCCAGGCGGAAAAGGGCTGCTTGCGCCAGCGCCGCAGGGCCACCGGGATCACCTGGCTCACCGCCGGGTGCCAGGCGGGAATCTCGGCGAAGCCCTCCTCCACCACCCAGTCAAAGCAGATTCCGGGTATGGCCCGGGCCGCATCGGTCAGCGCCGGCAGGGTATGGATGACGTCGCCCAGGGACGAGGTCTTGATTAGCAGCACGCGCATCTAGCCCACCTCGACCGGATCGGCGACCAGGCGACCGAGGGCGGCCTGTACCAGGCTCGGCTGCAAGAGGCGCAGACAGTCGTAGTGACCGAAGCGGCAGGTACGGTCGAAACAGGGACTGCACTCCAGGCCCAGGCGCACCGTTTCCACCTGGCTGGCCAGCGGCGGCGTGAAGCCCGGCGAGGTGGAGCCATAGACAGCTACCAGCGGGCGATCCAGGGCGGCGGCCACGTGCATCAGGCCGGAGTCGTTGCTGACCACCGCGCTGGCGCAGGACAGCAGATCGATGGCCTCGGCCAGGGAGGTACGCCCGGCCAGGTTATAGACGTCTTCGTCCAGGCCGGGCGTGACCCACTCGCGGATCTCTTCGCCACCCGGGGCATCCTTCTGCGAGCCGAACAGCCACACCTGCCAGCCCTGGCGCAGCCGGGCATCGGCCACGGCGGCATAGTGCTCGGCTGGCCAGCGCTTGGCCTCGCCGAATTCGGCGCCCGGGCAGAGCGCCAGCACCGGCCGGTCCAGGCTCAGACCGAAACGCTCCAGAGCGGCATCACGGCTGGCCGGGTCGATGACCAAGCGCGGCTCGGGGTAGGGTTTGGGCAGGTCGGCACCCGGGGCATAGGCCAGCGCCATGAAGCGCTCGATCATCAGCGGGTAACGCGCCTTGTCCAGGGTGCGGATATCGTTGAGCAGCCCGAATCTCATTTCGCCGCGCCAGCCGGTACGCTTGGGAATGCCGGCGAAATAGGGCACCAGCGCCGATTTCAGCGAATTGGGCAGCAGGATCGCCTGGTCGTAGCGGCCGCGCAGCTGCTGGCCGATACGCCGGCGCGTGGCCAGTTCGAAAGCGCCATGACCGAGGGGAAAGCTCAAGGCCTCGCGCACCTCGGGCATGCGCTCGAGCAACGGACGACTCCACTCGGGGGCGAGGACGTCGATCTGGCAGTCGGGGTGCTGGCGCTTGAGGCAGACGAAGAGGGTCTGCGCCATCACCATGTCGCCGACCCAACTGGGTCCGATGATCAGAATATTCATGTTGGCAGGCGGTCGGCACCTAGCGGGTGACCGACTCCAGCCACATCAGGCCCTGCCTGATCGAAAGGTCCTGCGCGGACATCGACATCTTGCCTCTCCTTACTAATAGCGGCCTAAGAGCCTGTTCAAAGACTGCTGCGCGTCGGCCAAACTGCGTTGAAAAGGGCCTGGATCGCCAGCCCGGTCGGAATGCTCATTTACCACTCGTAAACCCGAGCGCGGGTCCGATCCACTTCCTCAGCCCTTTTCGCGGGGCCACCTAGGCCTTGTCTGTCTCTAGCTCGCTAGACTTTGAACAGGCTCTAAAGAGTAGCCGGATTGCCGGACGCTGCGTCCAGCCCCAGGCCGTGCCAGATGCGGCGCACTTCGTCGCGCTCGGCGAGAAAGCCATCGGCCGGCACCTTGCCCGGCTGTTTCTGCAAGACCAGGCGGTGCATCGCGGCGCGGTAGGCCTTGTAGGCCTCGCGCAGGGCGATGGCGTCCGTGGCCGGTAACAGACCGACCGCCTCGAGGGATTCCAGGATGCGGATATTGTCGGGAAAACGCAGCAATTTGGGGTGCTGCCACGACCAGGCCAGAACGGCGTATTGGACCATAAATTCGATATCGACGATACCGCCGGCATCCTGCTTGAGGTCGAACAGCAGCTCCGGTCGGCGCGCGTTCGGCCCCAGGCCGCCGGCGGTGACCGCGGTGCCGAGGTTATCGAGCATCCTGTCGCGCATGCTGGCCACGTCGGCCCGCAGCGTCGCCAGCTCTCGCTGCCGCCCCAGGATCCGCGCCCGCACGGCGTCGAAGCGCTCGCCCAGCCGCGGGCAACCCGCCACCACTCGCGCCCGCACCAGGGCCTGGTGTTCCCAGGTCCAGGCCTCGCTGCCCTGGTAGCGCTCGAACGCCTCCAGCGAGCTGACCAGCAGCCCCGCCGCGCCGGACGGCCGCAGGCGCATGTCCACTTCATAGAGGGTACCCACCGGGGTGGTGGTGGTGAGCAGATGGATGAGGCGTTGACCGAGGCGATTGAAAAACTGGGCGCCATCCAGCGGCTTGGCGCCATCGGTCTCGGCCAGGGGATCGGCGTCGTGGATGAACACCAGGTCGAGATCCGAGCCATGGCCGAGCTCGATGCCACCGACCTTGCCGTAGCCGACGATGACGAAGTCCGGCTGGCAGGGCGAGCCGTCGCGGCGCTGCGGGGTGCCGTGGCGCTGCACCAGCTGGCGCCAGGCCAGGCCGAACACCTCTTCGAGGATCACCTCGGCCAGCCAGGTGAGGTAGTCGCTCACCTTCATCAAGGGCAGGCTGCCGACGATCTCCGCCGCCGCGACCCTCAGGCTGTGGGCGCGCTTGAAGTGGCGCAGCACGTCCATCTGCTGTTCCAGGTCTTCTTCGGGCAGGCGCATCAGCCGCTCGCGCAACTCGGCGGCCAGCTCCGGCTTCTGCGGCGGATTGTAGAGCCGGCCTTCGTTGAGCAATTCATCGAGCAGCGCCGGATAGCGGGCGATCTGCTCGGCCACCCAGGCGCTGGCACCGCAAAGTTCCAGCAAGCGCGCCAGGGCTGGCGGATTCTCACTGAGCAGAACCAGATAGGCGGACCGTCGCGCCACCGCTTCCACCAGTGGCAATACCCGTTCCAGCGCCCGGTCGGGCTGCTCGTCGACGCTCACCGCATCCAGCAGGCGCGGCATGAAGGCATCCAGCCGTTCGCGGCCGGCGCGCTGCATGGCCCGCACCTGGCCACTGGCGCGCAGTTGCGCCAGCAACTCCAGCGCCTGCTCCGGCGCCTGGAAACCCGCCTCGCGCAAGCGCGCCAGGCTTTCTTCGGGGTCGAGCAGGTCTTCCCACAAGGGCAACCAGCTGTCTTCCAGCTCTGCGCTCTGGGCCTCCTCCTCGGGATCGGCGATGGTCTGCTGGAAGTGCCAATCAACACGTGTACGCCAGCCGTCGAGGGCCGCATAGAAGGCGTCCCAGTCGGCGTAGCCCATTAGGAAGGCCACCCGCGCCCGGTTCTGGGGGTCCACCGGCAGGGTCTGGGTCTGCTGGTCGGCGATGGCCTGCAAGGCATGCTCGACATAGCGCAGGAAGCTATAGCCCTCGCGCAACTCGGTCTCGGCCGACGCCGGCAGGAAGCCACGCTCGCGCAGCCTCGGCA
>CAUQPA010000558.1:0-3441 GCA_963519325.1 uncultured Pseudomonas sp.
GCCCAGCACCAGGGCACCCTGCCACTGCAGCTGATGCAGCCAGACCGAGACCAGCAGCGCGGTGAGCACGCAGGCGACGGTGGCCAGGTCGCGCACCAGCGGCACCACCAGGGCGATGAAGGTGGCGGCGATGGAAAAGTCCAGGCCCAGGGCGCCCAGGTTCGGCAGCACCCGTCCCAGCAGCAGGCCGGCGAGGGTGAACAGATTCCACAACAGATAGAAGCTCAGGCCCATGCCCAGGGCGCGCCAGCGATCGAAGCTGGCCGGTTGCTCGGCATGGTTCAGGGCGAAGAATTCATCGGTGAGCAGGAAGCCGAAGCCCAGCCGCCAGGGCAGTGGCTGAGGCGCCAGCACCCGGCGCATATGCAGGCCATAGAGCAGGTGCTGGGAGGTCAGCAGCAGGGTGGTCAGCAGGATGGCGGCGAGGCCCGCACCGGCCTTGAGCATGCCCAGGGCCACCAGTTGGGCCGCGCCGGCGAACACCAGTAGGGAAAAGGCCTGGCCTTCCAGCACGCTGAGCCCGGTCTCGATGGCCAGAGCGCCGACCAGCAGGCCCCAGGGCGCGCAGGCCAGCGACAGCGGCAGGATCTGCCAGGCGCCCTGAGCGAAGGCGCGGCGGCGGGAAGGGGGCATCGGCAGGGCTCCAGCGGGCAAGGGATGCCCAGGATGCCGCGCCTAGCCCTGGCTCGTCTTGAACGTTCTTGCGCCCTCAGCCCTCCAGCAGCGCGAACAGCTCCAGGTACTGCCGGGTCAACTTGTGGCCCGGGTCCAGGTGGATCAGCGGACGATGTTGCTGGTGCGATTCGCGCATCTTCACCGAGGCCATCAGCGGCGCCGCCAGCACCGGCAGGTCGCGGGCCTGCAGCTCCTCGATCAACTGGCGCGGGGTGCTGGCTTGGGCGTGGTACTGGTTGATGACGATGCCCTCGACCGTGAGGTGCTCATTGTAGTCCTCGCGGATCTCCTCCAACTCCTCGATCAGGTCGTACAGCGCCTGCTGGGCGAAGACATCGCAGTCGAAGGGGATCAGGCAGCGGTCGGCGGCGATCAGCGCCGAGATGCTGTAGAAGTTCAGCGCCGGTGGGGTGTCCAGGTAGATGCGGTCGTAGTCTTCGCCGAGCTTTTCCAGGTACTTGGCCAGCTTCTGGATCTTGTACTTGGCCTCCAGCTTGAACTGCAGCTCGGTCAGCTCGCCGGAGGCGGCGATCAGGTCGAGATTCGGCCAGGCGGTGGCGTGGATATTGGCCTGGGCCTTCTTGCCGCCACTCAGGGTCTGCTTGAAGAAGTCGGCGATGCCGTGGGGCAGGTCGTCGCCCACCTGGCCGGTGAGGTACTGGCTGGAATTGGCCTGGGGATCCAGATCCACCAGCAGGGTGCGGTAGCCCTCGTGGGCGCTGATGGCCGCCAGGTTGCAGGCGATGCTGGACTTGCCGACGCCGCCCTTCTTGTTGAAGACCACGCGGCGCAGGGCATGACCGGACGGAGAGCTGTGTGCGTTCATTGAGTCGTCCCGACAGAAATGGAAAGCCAGAGGCGCAAGGCCTGATCGACCGTTTCGCTTATACCGAAATGCCACGGTCGGACGATGACGAATTTATGGCCATTGCATGACAGCCGTATGACGAGCCTAGCGCAGCGGTGGAACCTTGGCGTCTGCCGCGCCTTCGAACTCGGCAAGCCCCCTGCCGAGAATCCACCATGACCGCCCTCCGGCTCCCCGCCCTGTTGCTGCTCGCCTGCGCCCCGCTGGTCCAGGCCGCCAATGACACCCGTTCCCCGGTGCCGACCCCAGGCGCCCCCGCCCAGACCGATACCCGCGTCCTCGAAGCCGGTGCCGATCTGCTGCAGCGCAAGCCGCCCATCGCCGCCCTCAACACCTACCTGGACGGCTTCCACTTCTATAACGGCCATCCCAAGAGCCAGATGGAAGCCCATCACTATTGCAGCGTGCTGGGTGAAGAAATGTTCCAGTGCGTGATCTACGACGGCAACGTCGCCGAGGCCAAGCTGATGGGCGTCGAGTACATCATCAGCGAGCGGCTGTTCAAGACCCTGCCGGAAGCCGAGAAGGCGCTGTGGCACAGCCATGTGCACGAGGTGAAATCCGGCCAGCTGATCGCCCCCGGCGTGCCCCAGGTGGCCGAGCACCGGCTGATGGACAAGCTGGTGCACACCTATGGCAAGACCTGGCACACCTGGCATACCGACCAGGACCTGGAACTGCCCCTCGGCGTCCCCCAGCTGATGATGGGCTTCACCGCCGACGGCCAGCTCGATCCCACGTTGCTCGCCGAGCGCGACCGCCGCCTGGGCGTTTCCTCCGCCGAGACCAAGGCCGCCCGCGCCGATCTGCCGACCCCCGCGGTCGCCCCTGGCGCCGACGCCTGGCAGCAGGGCAAGGTGATCCAGCTAAAGGACCCCACCGGCCAACTGCATACTCACGACAGCGCGCACAGCGAAGAAGGCGTCAACGCCAGTTCCAACCAGCCGTGAGGGTAGGCTGGCCGCTCACGCCACCTTGATCGCCACCACGCCGGCGACGATGGCCAGGCCGGCGCAGATCCTTCCCAGGGGCAGGCTCTCGTTCAGCCAGAGCACCCCGATCAGCAGGGCGAACAGCACGCTGGTCTCGCGCAGGGCCGAGACCAGGCCGATGGGCGCCTGGGTGGTGGCGACGATCACCAGGGTATAGGCCAGCATCGACATCACCCCGCCGGCCAGGCCGGCGCGCCAGTGCGGGCCGAGGCCGGCGAAGGCCGTGGTCCCCCGGGTCAGGCGCAACACCAGCGCCGCGACCAGGCCATTCACCGCGAACAGCCAGAGCGCATAGGCCACGGCATCGCCGCTGGCGCGGGCGCCGAGGGCATCGGCCAGGGTGTAGCTGGCGATGAAGGCACCGGTGGTGAAGGCGCAGACCAGCAGCGCGAGACTCAGGGGCGCGCCGCGGCGCGCCCCGAGCAAGGCCATCAGCGCAAGGCCGGTGACCAGCAGGCCCAGACCGAGCAGGGCGGGTGGCGAGAGCGTCTCGCCCAGGGCGAGGAAGGCCACCCCGCTGACCAGCAGCGGCGCGCTGCCGCGGGAGAGCGGATAGACCTGGCCGAGGTCGCCGTAGCGATAGGCGCGGGCGAGAAAGGCGTTGTAGCCGATGTGCAGCAGGGCGGAGAGGGCGATCCAGGGCCAGGCGGCGGCCGGGGGCAGGGCGACGAAGGGCAGCGCCAGCAGCGCGGCGATGCCGGCGCCGATCTGGATCAGGCTGGCAGTGAGGAAGCGGTCGAGGCCGATCTTGAGCAGGGCGTTCCAACCGGCGTGCAACAGGGCGGCGAGCAGTACCAGGACGAACAGGGGCGTAGTCACTTGGCCTCCGGCCAGGCGGGTCCATCAGTCTAGCCCAGGGCGCCTTCCGGGTCGCTGCCGGTGGCGCCGAGGCGCTGTACGCCGCAC
>CAUQPA010000559.1:0-3437 GCA_963519325.1 uncultured Pseudomonas sp.
CCAGAGCAAGGTAGACCTGCCGTAGGTGGGCTACCGTAAGGTCGGCGGAGTGCCGAATACTCCGCTCGATTACTCGTCCGCTGAAGATATGGCCGCAAGGACGCAGCTTGGCGTGGACGCGGCCTCGCCCTTTCCCCGAGAGCGCCCTGTACGGGACGAGGTCTCCTCTGGGTATACCGGTCCTGGCTCGCTAGGTGGCCTTGCTTGCCCGGTTATCGCGGGCGTTGGCGTCTGCTGGCGTAGTGGTGGGTGGCGTGTCGGTAGCGACGTTCTCTTGCCCGGCGAATTCCTGTAGCCGCCGGTAATGGGTCAGCCAGAAGCCCAGCTCCAGGATCAGGGTCTTGCGCTCCAGCGAGGTAAGGGTCTCCAGGCCCTGGCGGATGGCTCTATCGGCGTAGTCGATGGCCGCCAACTGTCCTGTCGTGCGGGCAGGGCAGTTCCTGATGGCGTAACGCAGCGCCTCTCTATAGTCGCTCTCCAGACCAGGCATGACGAATCCTTAAACAGATAAGAGTTGTAATAGACGGCCCTGCACGTGGCGCTGCTCCAGAGGTTATTGCCCTCGGGTTCCATCAACTTGAGTAACTCGGCGCTTATAGTTGCTGGCGCCGCCGCGCCTTGAACAGTGCAAGATAGAGTTGCGCTCAAAGCCTTCTCGAAGTTTCTCAAGCTCCTGTAATCGCTAGGCTTTCTGCACTTGGCAACCACCTGGATTGGCTGAATATAGTCGAGTTGAATTGCGCTTAACCGGCTTTTAATCACGGCCTGATCGGCGGTAGCAGAACTTGTACGCAACTTGTATCTCGCTCTAGGCCGGCTGTTTCGCTACGAATAAGGCGACTAATCGAAGCCCGGCGGGCAGCGCCATACCTGTATGGAAGTTGGACGAAGCCGCAGCTATTGGGTCGGCTCGCGTAGCGGTGCGCCTGCCGCTGGGCGCCGTCGCGCGGTAGTACCGGAGGCCCGTGAATGGCTGGACGCGTCGGGTAAATGGAGCGATGCTGGAAACGTACGCCCCAGAGCGTACGACCATCCTCCGGCCTGACCAAGACGCGCGACCAGGGGGATGGGGCTTCGGCACATAACAATAAAAGAGGAGTCGAGCGATGTTCTATAAGGTCAGCGTGTACTCAAGGCCTGAAGATCGTGGGCTACTGGTCTGGCGGTGGAAGAAGCAGTTTCTCGGTGAGTGGGTGGAATCGCGGCAGGAGTTCGAAGACTGCGATCACTGCGTGCATCACGCCCTGCAGGATGCCAAGGGCCAACGCATCCATCTCGAAACCGATCGTTGCACCCTCTACCGCTATCGCTTCGAAAGCATGCTCCACCAATACGGGAGTTGCTATTGCCTCAGCGGTGGACGATCGGCCGAGGCGGTGCTGGATCTCATCGCCCAGATCGAAGAACGCCACAACGTCATCGTACTGCGTGACGGACAACCCTTCTTCGCCCACTACCGAGCGGATCTACAAGCCGAAGGGACGCTGTCACCCGAACTCTGGCAGGGCGTGGAATGGCAAGGCCTGGAAGGGCGCTTCGAATACGTGCGCAACCGCAAGCTGCCATGAGCCCGGTCGGTGGTCACGCAGTGGTTAGAAGGGCAGCAGCTCCTGCCGCATGATGCTGATGTCGGCGGGGGCCTGGATGCCCACCTGCACCCGATCGCCTTGTAGCCTGACGATGCGGATATTGATGCCACCGTTGAACAGCTGATCGAGCACCTGTTCTTCATTGGCGCCCGGCTTGAGCGATAGATTGATGACTTCGTCGGGGCGACGCGTCAGGACCAGATAAGACATGAGCATCCCTGCCATGATTTCAGGACCGGCATAGTAGCCAGTCCGGCCGCCTGTGAGAACCAGTAGGCCTATTTTTGGCCAGGCGCGGACCCGCTGCGCCCTACGCCTCAGCGGCGTCCGAGCTGCCAGCGTCGTCCGACGAAGCCCACCGCCGCCGCCAGTACCGTCAGCAGATTGATGGTGTTGGTCGGGCCACTGCCGTGGTAGCCCGCCACCACGGCGACCAGGGTCGCCACCGCCCACACGCAGATGGCCGCCGCAACGGCAGCGGCCATCTCGTTGAAATCCGCCGCCCGCCCGGGTTTGGCGAGGGGGTTCGAATCGCTTTCGTAATCTTCTGACATGGGGGGGGCTCCGGCAGGCGTTCTTGTTGGAGTATTGCCGTGAAGGGTATCGACCGTTGATGAAGAGTCTGGATGAGGTCGATAGCGCGATCATCGATTTTTTCCGCCCAACGGACAAGAGGTACCAGCTAGAGCTACGGATGGTCAGCACAAGCGGCTGATCCGCCGTTTCGTTGGCGCGCAGCTCGTCCGGCATGGGAAAACGCCGTCAGGCAGGGCCGGTCACTGCTGTGTTCGACGTGAACAGCCTGGAGACCACCATGAGCGACGACAAGATCACTCTCACGACCCGCCAAGGCCATCCGGTACGGGACAATCAAAGCCTGCGCAGTGTGGGAGAGCGGGGCCCGGCGACGCTGGAAAACTACCAATTCATCGAGAAGATCACCCACTTCGACCGCGAGCGGATACCCGAGCGGGTTGTGCATGCCCGAGGCACCGCCGCCCATGGCTGGTTCGAGGCCTATGGCACCATCGGCGATGAACCGGCCAGTCGCTATACCTGCGCCAAGGTGCTGACCAAGACGGGCGTGAAGACACCGGTCTTCCTGCGATTTTCCACGGTCATCGGCGCCAAGGAGTCACCCGAGACCGCGCGCGATCCGCGGGGCTTCGCCATCAAGTTCTATACCGAGGACGGCAACTGGGACCTGGTGGGCAACAACCTGAAGGTGTTCTTCATCCGCGACGCCATCAAGTTTCCGGACATGATCCACGCCTTCAAGCCCGATCCCATCACCAATCGCCAGGAGCCCTGGCGCTTTTACGACTTCGTCCAGCATCACCCCGAAGCCTTGCACATGGTGACCTGGGTGAAGAGCCCCTGGGGCATCCCCGCGGACTACCGGCACATGCAGGGATCCAGCGTGAACACCTACAAGCTGGTCAACGACCAGGGCGTGGCCGTGCTGTGCAAGTTCTCCTTCGAGCCCAAGCAGGGCATCAGGAATCTCACCAGCGAGCAGGCAGCCGAGATCCAGAAGTACGACGTGGGCCATGCCACCCGTGATCTCTACGAGGCCATCGACCGAGCCGACTATCCCGAGTGGGAGATGTGCGTGCAGATCATGACGGACGAGGCGCATGACGAGTTGCCCTTCGATCCCCTCGACGACACCAAGCGCTGGCCCGAGGATCAGTTTCCGCTGCTGCCAGTGGGCCGGCTGGTGCTGGATCGCAATCCCTCGAACGTCTTCGCCGAAACCGAACAGGCGGCCTTCGGTACTGGGGTACTGGTGGAGGGGATCGACTTCTCCGACGACAAGATGCTGCAGGGGCGCACCCTGTCCTATTC
>CAUQPA010000560.1:0-3422 GCA_963519325.1 uncultured Pseudomonas sp.
CGGTTTTCCACCCTACCCGGAGCTTGTCGGGGGCACCCCTCTCCCCCTGGGAGAGGGCCGGGGTGAGGGTCGCCCCCAGGAAAAGCCCCGGCATGGCCAAGGCTCCGTGGAAGCGGAACGCCAAGCCCCCGCTATCGCCGAGCCTGGGCCGCACTCACCGCCGCGCGCAGTGCCAGCAGATAGCTATCCACGCCAAAACCGGCGATCTGCCCCAGGACGATTTCGGCGAACACCGAATGGTGGCGGAAGCTTTCCCGCGCATGGATGTTGGACATGTGCAGCTCCACCACCGGTACGGTGAGGATCGCCAGGGCGTCGCGGATGCCGTAGCTGTAGTGGGTCCAGGCGCCGGCGTTGATGAGCACGGCGTCCACGCCTTCCTCAAAGCCGCGGTGGATGCGCTCGACCATGTCCCCTTCGTGATTGGTCTGGAAGCTTTCCACCGCGACGCCAAGCTCAGCGCCCAGGGCAGCCAGCTTGGCGTCGATCTCGGCGAGGGTCACGGTGCCGTATTGCACGGGATCGCGCTTGCCGAACATATTGTGGTTGATACCGTGCAACATCAGGATCTTCATGGGTCCGCTCACTGCAGAGGAATGGTCAGCTGGTCGATGACCGGCCGGGTCTCGGGGCGCACACCGCGCCACCAGGCGAAGGCTTCGGCCGCCTGTTCCACCAGCATACCCACCCCGTCGGCCAGTTGCGCCACGCCCTGCTCCTGCGCCAGCCGCAGGAAGGGCGTCAGCCCCTTGCCATAGGCCAGTTCATAGGCCAGCACGGCCTGGGCGAAGACGCCCGCCGGCACCGGCGGCAACTCGCCGACCAGACTGGCCGAGGTGGCGTTGATCACCAGGTCGAAGCGCTCCTCTTCCAACGCTTCGTAGCGGCTCACGCGCAGCAGTGGATGGCCGATCTCCTGGGCGACTCCGGCGGCCTTCTGCTCGTCACGATTGACCATCACCAGCTCTGCCGGCCTGGCCGCGAGGAACGGCAAGAGCGCACCGCGCACGGCACCACCGGCGCCCAGCAGCAGCACCCGCTTGCCGGCCAGGAGCTGGCCGAGGTTGACCTCGATGTCGCGCAGCAGGCCGATACCGTCGAAGTTCTCCGCCAGAATTCGCTCACCCTCGAACTTCAGGGCATTGGCCGCCTTGGCCAGGCGCGCCCTTTCGCTGGGCTCGGAGGCCAGTTGGAAGGCCTGCAGCTTGAAGGGCGCCGTGATGTTCATGCCCCGCCCACCCTGGGCGCGAAAGCGCTGCACGTCGCCGGCGAAATCCTCCAGCGAGCCTTCGATGGCGCCGTACTCCAGGTCCTGGCTGCTGGTCGCGGCGAACAGGCCATGGATCAGGGGCGACTTGGTGTGATTGATCGGGCGGCCGATCACCGCGTACTGGTCGGTCATGCCGGCAGCTCCTGGGTGAAGAGCACGCCATCAGCCTGCAGCCGGGCGATCTCTTCCTCGCTATAGCCGAGGCTCTGGGCCACGGCGGCGTTGTGCTCGCCGAGATCCGGCGCCACCTGGTGGATGGTGGTGTCGCACTCGGAAAAGCGGAAGGGCAGATTGGGCAGGCGCAGGGTACCGTAGCGCGGATGCTGCTGCTCCTGGAGCATGCCGCGGGCCTTGATCTGCGGATCGTCGAGCACCTCGTCGATGCGCTGCACCTTGGCGCAGGGCACGTCGATCTCGTCGAGCAGTGATAGCAGCCGCGCGACCGGATTGGCCGCCACCCAGGCCTTGACGATGGGCAGGATGGCTTCGCGATGGGCATTGCGACCGGTGGAGGTGTGGAAGCGGACGTCGCTGCCGAAGCCCGGCTGACCCGCGTCCTGCTCGACCAGCGCGGCGAAGCGCTTCCAGGCGTCGTCCACCTGGGCGGCGATCACCAGGTCGCCGTCCTGGGCGCGGAACACGCCGTAGAGGGTCGAGGTGGGCATGTCGTGGCCGGTCTGCTGCGGCAGGATCTCGCCACCGGACAGGGTGTAGCACTGCACGGCGTATTCGTGCATGGACACCAGGGTGTCGTAGAGCGCCATGTCGATGTGCTGGCCGCGGCCGCTGGTGACCCGGCCGAGCAGCGCCGCGTTGATGGCGGCCACCGCATGGGCGCCGGTGTACATGTCGCCCAGGGAAATTCGCAGCAGCGGCGGCGCCTCGCCAGGGTTGCCGACCATCTGCATGATGCCGCTCTTGGCCTCGGCGATCAGGCCGAAGCCGGCGCGATGGGCGTCGGGACCGGTATGGCCATAGGCGGAAATCGAGCAATAGACCAGCCGCGGATTGCGCGCGGACAGTTCCTTATAGCCCAGGCCGAGCTTGTCCAGGGCGCCGGGCCGGTAGTTCTCGATGAAGACGTCGGCACTGTCGCACAGCTGCTGCATGAAGGCCTTGCCGCGCGGGTCCTTCATGTTGACGCTGACACCCTGCTTGCCCATGTTGAGTTGCAGGAAGTAGCCGCTCTGGCCATTGTCCAGGACGAAGGCGTGCTGGCGGCCGGCATCGCCGCTGCCGGGGCGCTCGACCTTGATCACCTCGGCGCCCAGGGCCGCCAGGCAGCGCCCCACGTAGGGGCCGGCGAGGAAGTGGCTGTAGTCGATGACCCTCAGGCCTTGCAGGGGCAGTGGCTGGCTCATAGGGCACCCTCCCGCCGCGGCACCATCAGCCGGTGTTCGCCGCGCTGGACGACCTCACCCTGCTGATTGATCAGCTCCGAGGGCAGCACCACGATGCCCCAGCCCGGCTTGCTCTTGCTGGGTCGCATGGACCCGACGCGCAGCTTCACGTGCAGTTCGTCGCCGACGCGGATCGGCAGGAGGAAATCCCAGGTCCAGCCCAGCGACATCCCCGGCAGGAAGCGATAGTCGCACTGGCTCTTGAGTCCATCGGCGATGGACAGCCCCATCAGACCATGGGCGACCAGGCCGCCGAAGTGGCTGGCGTTGGCATAGGCCTCGTCGACGTGGACCGGCGTATGGTCGCCGGTGAGGTCGGCATAGGCCAGGATGCGCTCCTTGGTGACCTTGTAGCTGGGCGTGATCGCCTCATCGCCTTCGCGGGCGTCCTCGAAGTATTTTTCTTGTACGGTCATGGTCGCTGTCACTCGGTTTGACGGGCATTGACGGCCAGGGCGTCGTGCACGGCGCTGGCGGGCACGGCCTGGATGAACTCCAGCGCCAGGCCATCGGGCAGGCGCAGCCAGTTATGGCCCTGGGGCAATTCCTCCACCCCCTCGAAGCGGCGCGCGGCGGCCAGGGCGGCGTCGACGTCCTCGCACATCAGCCCCAGGTGGCCCAGGCGCCCCTCGGGGCCGGCGAAGTCCGGCTTGCTCATGAACTGCATGCCGCCCAGCGTCCAGTACTGGGTGGGCTCTTCGAGCGTGCCGTGCACTTCCCGCAGGGTCATGCCGAACACCTCGTGGAAGAAA
>CAUQPA010000561.1:0-3414 GCA_963519325.1 uncultured Pseudomonas sp.
GGGCTGGCGTCTGCGCCAGCCCCGCGCCTCCCTGTCAGGAGCGCGAAAGCAGTACGCCAAGGACGAAGCCGATGCCACCGGCGACGGCCAGGGCGGTGAAGGGCTTGTCGGCGGTCACGTTACGAGCGCAATCGATGGCCTGGCCATACTGCTCCTGCAGCTTGCCTTCGAGCTGACGGGCCTTGCCCTCGGCTTGCCAGTCGGCATTGCCGGTCGCCGCGCCGAAGCTATCCTGGACCTTGCCGGTGGCGTCCTTGGCATTGCCTATGATCTGATCGGTATTCATAAATGCACCTCGTGTTGTGGAAACGGGGGAGGTCATGCCAAGCGGCATGCTTCCTGTATTGATCCGCGCCAGACGTATTTCGTTCAGGTGCAATTCGTTTCTCGCGACATCTATCGCGATTCCCTGCCGAGAGGATCCATGATTTCCAGCCGTCTTTTCGCCCTCTGCCTGCTGTCGCTGCTGGCGGGCTGTGCCTCCCAGCAGCAGTCCCCTGCGCCGGCCACCGACGCCGAAGATCTCTTCGCTCGCCCCCTCGTCCCCGGCAGCGTGCTGCGCGACGATTCCCGCCTGCAGCTGGCCTTGGCCTTGGCGGATGGCGGCTCAGCCCTGGTGGCCCTGGACTGCGCCCGGGACCAGGCGGAACTGCTCTACCTGGACGGCGCCCAGCGGGTCTACCCCGGCCGGGTGAACGGCTACGCCGCACCGCTCTCCTTGAGCGCGCCCAAGGTCGCCGCGTTGAAGCAGCGACCCGAGCTGGCCGCGCTCTGCGCGCAGCCGGCCGCGGCGGACTGGCGCGTGCTGGCCAGTGCCCCGGAGGGCGACAGCCTGGCGATTGATCGCAACAGCCTGGTGGACAGTGCTGGGGTGCGCCGCTTCTGGGGCGGCCAGCAGCTGGCCGCCCAACTGCTGACGCCGCGCTATGGCGCCCCGGTGCGGCAGTGGCGCGAATCCCTGGCCGCCGACTGCACGGCGCGCCGTTACGTGCTGTTGGCGCGCTACGGGCTCGATGACAACGGGCGGATCAGCGACGGTCAGCCGGGCAACCTGAGCCAGGAAGCCTTCGCGGCCGCCCCGGTCGAGCGGCGTACCCTGCTCGAAGCCGCCTGTGACCGTCGCGATGCCTTGCTGGCGGCGCCGCGCCTGGGTAGGCTAACGCCCGTTGCCAAGGCACCTGCCGCCGCGCCGACGACCAAAGACCTGCCGGCGGCCCAGGCGCAGCTGTTGCAGGCGCTCCAGGCCTTGGCACTGCCGGCGCCGCGCCTGGCCGTGCAGCGCTTCGTCGAAGAGGGTGAGAGCCGCTACGACGGCCAGGTCCGTCCCTACCGCGAGGAGGTCCAGGTCAGTGCCGGAGCCCTGCCGGGCCTGTTGAGGTTCAGTGCGCTGGGCAAGGCCGCGCGGGTGGAGACGCTCAACTGGCGTGGCCTGATCGACCTGGTGCGCAGCACTCGCATCGACAGCGCTAACCCGCCCATGGAAGAGCTGGCCAGCCTGAGCCAGCTGAGCTTCAGTGGCGACTGGCGTACCCTGGCCATCGGTAGTCAGGTCGGCTACCAGGCGCAGCAGACCCTCACCGGCAATCTCAAGGGTGCCGAGCAGCGCGAGATCCGGGTGTCCTGCAAGGTGGTGGGCGAGGCGGAGGCACGCCAGGTGCTGGCTTCCCTGAAGGGCCGCGCCAAGACGCTGGAATGCCGGCATGGGGAGTCCGGGAGTGGCCCGACCAGCCGCTGGACCTATCTGGAGGACTACGGCTTCTTCCACATGACCCGCGTCGGCGCGGGGCAAGCCATGGGTCTGGACAAGCACCTGAGCGAGTTGCGATAGCCCACGCTAGAGCGGTCCCGGGGGAATTCACCCTGGCAAGGAGGTGCCAGGAGTTCCCTGAGGATATTTGCCCTTTAGGTAAATATCACTCTACAAAATGCGACTTTTTGGCGAATTAGTACTGGGAGTACGCTGTGTCTATCGAAACAGCACAACCAAGAGGTATTCGCTATGAAAGTCCTGGGTATGCAAGCGCTGGTCGCCGTCCTGTTCGTGGGCCTGTTGTCCGGTACCGCCTCCGCCGCCAGCCGCGATGTATCCAACAAGTCCATCCGGGCCAATGCCCAAGCGCAATTCCAGTCGGAGCATCCGGCCCGGACTTCCGCGCTGTACCAGAACAACGCCAACTGAGGTTGGTGCTGTCCCGACGCCCCGGCGACCCACTCATCGCCGGGGCGTCGTCTTGTCTGGCTATTGTCAGACGCGCCGCGGGCGTGCCGGCTTGACCTCTGGGCTTGGCCGCCTGGGCGCCGATAACCCTTGCCCCAGAGCGTTCGACGTTGCACGCTGGGTGGATAGCAGAGTCCGAGGTGGGCGATGAAGATCGGCGAACTGGCCAGGCGTACCGACTGCGCGGTGGAGACCATCCGCTACTACGAGCGAGAAGGGTTGCTCAGTCCGGCGGCCCGCAGCAGCAGCAACTACCGCAGCTATGAAGAGAGTCACGTCGAACGGCTGGTGTTCGTCCGGCACTGCCGTTCCCTCGACATGACGCTGGAGGAAATCCGCGCGCTACTGGCGCTGCGCGATACCAGCGAACCCGGTTGCGCTCAGGTGGATGCCCTGATCGGTGCCCATCTGCACCACGTGGAAGTGCGCATCCGCGAACTCAGCCAACTGCGGGAACAACTGGTGAGCTTGCGTCACCAATGCCAGGGAGAGGGCGACGGGGCCCGTTGTGGCATCCTGCGGGAACTCGGCCAGCCGGCCGCGCCGTCACCGACCCAGGCGCACTGCAGCGCGGCCGGACACGCCCATGTGCCCGGCACGCACCGCCTTCACGATTAGCGCGCTTCGGCCCAGAGATCGTATTCGTCGGCGTCGGTCACCCGTACCCAGACCTTGTCACCGGCCTTGAGCGGGGTGGCGCTGTCGACATAGACGTTGCCGTCGATTTCCGGGGCATCGGCGAAGGAGCGGCCGATGGCGCCCTGGTCGTCCACCTCGTCGATGAGCACCTCGATCTCCCGCCCGATCTTGAACTGCAGGCGCGCGGCGGAGATGGCCTGCTGGTGGGCCATGAAGCGTTCCCAGCGGTCTTGCTTGACGTCATCCGCGACCGGCTCCAGCCCCAGGTCGTTGGCCGGGGCGCCGTCAACCGGTGAATACTGGAAGCAGCCGACTCGATCCAGCTGAGCCTCGGTGAGCCAGTCAAGCAGGTACTGGAAGTCTTCCTCGGTCTCGCCGGGGAAGCCGACGATGAAGGTGGAGCGGATGGTCAGTTCCGGGCAGATCTCGCGCCAGCGCTTGATGCGCGCCAGGGTCTTGTCCTCGAACGCCGGGCGCTTCATGGACTTGAGCACCTTGGGGCTGGCGTGCTGGAAGGGGATGTCCAGGTAGGGCAGCAGCTTGCCGGCGGCCATCAG
>CAUQPA010000562.1:0-3411 GCA_963519325.1 uncultured Pseudomonas sp.
CACCGCTCACCCGTATCAGCATCTAGACCCTAGCGCCTCGAACGAAGGACCACCCGACGATGAATCCCACCCTCGACCTGCTGCACCCCTATCCGTTCGAGAAACTCCGCGCCCTGCTCGCCGGCGTCACCGCGCCGGCCGCACTCAAGCCCATTCCACTGTCCATCGGTGAGCCCAAGCACCCAGCGCCCGCCTTCGTCGCCGAGGCCCTGGCCGCCAACCTGGATCAGCTGGCGGTCTATCCCACCACCCTGGGCATCGCCGACCTGCGCGAAGCCATCGCCACCTGGGCCGGCCGGCGTTTCGCCGTGCCGGCGGGCTGGCTGGACCCGGCGCGCCACGTGCTGCCGGTCACCGGCACCCGGGAGGCCCTGTTCTCCTTCACCCAGGCGGTGGTGGAGCGCGACCAGGGCGGCCTGGTGCTGAGCCCCAACCCCTTCTATCAGATCTACGAGGGCGCGGCGCTGCTGGCTGGGGCCGAGCCGCACTACCTGCCGTGCCTCGCCGACAACGGCTTCAACCCCGACTTCGACAGCGTGCCGGACGACGTCTGGCAGCGCTGCCAACTGCTATTCCTCTGCTCGCCCGGCAACCCCACGGGGGCCCTGCTGCCGCTGGAGACGCAGAAGAAGCTCATCGAACTGGCCGACCGCCATGACTTCGTGATCGCCGCCGACGAGTGCTACAGCGAACTCTACTTCGACGAGGACAGCCCGCCGCCCGGCCTGCTCACCGCCTGCGCCGAGCTGGGTCGCAGCGACTTCGCCCGCTGCGTGGTCTTCCATAGCCTGTCCAAGCGTTCCAACCTGCCGGGCATGAGATCGGGCTTCGTCGCGGGCGACGCCGCCATCCTCAAGCGCTTCCTGCTCTACCGCACCTACCATGGCTGCGCCATGCCGGTGCAGGTACAGAAGGCCAGCGCCGTGGCCTGGCGCGACGAAGCCCATGTGCGGGAGAACCGCGAGCTCTACCGGCAGAAGTTCGCTGCCGTGCTGGATGTCCTGCAGGGCAGCCTCGACGTGTCGTTGCCCGATGGCGGCTTCTACCTCTGGGCGAAAACGCCGGGCGACGATGAGCAGTTCGCGCGCGAACTCTTCGCCACCGAGCATGTGACGGTGGTGCCCGGCTCCTACCTGTCCCGCGAGGCCGCGGGGATCAATCCCGGTGCCGGACGCGTGCGCATGGCCCTGGTCGCACCGCTGGCGGAGTGCGTGGAGGCGGCGGAGCGTATCCGCCGCTACTGCAGCCGCTAGCGGTTACCCTGATCGCGCATCAGCGCGGTCTCCTGGATATCCAGTTCGCGCAGGAATTCGCTGACCACCAGATCGTCGATCACCCCAGCGATGCGTAGTCGATAGAGTTCGCGGCGCTGGGCGCGGATGGCCAGCAAGCGCAGCTCGCCATCCAGGCTATCCCGCTGCCGGGCCAGGGTCCGCGCATCCTCGCTGTCGTCGGCGGAACTCAGCTCGTCGCGAAATTCCGCGATGATGCCGGCCTTGATCTCCGCCTGCAGCGCGGCCCGTGCCGGTTCGTCCGCCTCGCTCGAGGCCACGTCCTCCAGCGCGGCGATGGCCGCCCGGGCAGCGTTGATCCGCACCTCGCAGCGCTCGCGCTCCAGCAGGTCGTTGGACTGTTCCGGCAGCCGCGCCAAGAGCAACGGGATGCCGATGCTCGCCACCACCAGCGAAAGCAGGATGACCCCGGCGGCGATGAACACCAGGACATCGCGCAGGGGAAAGGGCGTGCCATCCGCCAGCACCAGCGGCAGCGACAGGACGCCTGCCAGGGTCACCGCGCCGCGTACGCCGCTGAGCGAGGCGATGGCAGCGATGTAGCGCGGATCGCCAGCGACGGTGACGGGCCCGGAGCCAGGCTGGCTCAGGTGCCAGTAGCCGAGGATCACCCCGAAGCGGATGGCCATGATCACCGCATAGGCGCCCAGCACATAGAGCCCCAGCCAGCCCGCGGCCGGCCAGAGCGGCTGGGAGGCCGGCAGGGCCGCCGCCAGGATATCGGGAAGTTGCAACCCCAGGATGAGGAACACCAGGCCGTTGAAGGCGAACTCCACCAGCCCCCAGACGCTGTGATTGAGCAGGCGGGTGGCGGTCTGCCGGGGCAGCATGTCGACGCGACTCTGCATCATGCCGGCGGCGACTGCCGAGAGGATGCCCGAGACGCCCAGCCGCTCCGCCAGCACGTAGGCGGCGAAGGGCAGCAACAGCATGAAGACGACATGGGGCGCGGCATCGCTCCAGCCCCGCTTGACCACCATCCAGGCCCGTGTCCGGCCGACCAGCCAGCTCAGTACCCCACCGACCAGCACGCCACCCACCGCGACGATGACGAATTCCAGGCTGGCCTGGCTCAGCGAGAAGACGCCGGTCAGCGCCGCTGCCACGGCGAACTTGAAGGTCACCAGGCCGGAAGCATCGTTGAGCAGGGCCTCGCCCTGGATCACATGCAACAACGCGCTGGGCAGCCGGCCCCGGACGATGCTGGAAACGGCCACGGCATCGGTGGGCGATAGCACGGCGGCCAGGGCGAAGGCCACCGCCCAGGGCAGCTTGAGCATCCAGTGCAGGAACCAGCCGGCCCCCAGCACCGTGAGGAACACCAGGCCGAAGGCCAGCACAAAGATGGGCCGTCGCAGCCGCCAGAACTCCCGCTTGGGCATGCGCCAACCATCGGAGAACAGCAGCGCCGGAATGAACAGCAGCAGGAACAGCTCGGGATCCAGGGCGACGTGCAGCCCCAGGGTCGGCCAGGCGAGCAAGGCGCCGACCACCACCTGGATCAGGGGCAGAGGAATGGGGATGAGATGGGCGCTGAGACGGGTGGCACCCACCATCAGCAAGAGGATCAGAGCGGTATAGAGAATCTGCACGGCGGTCTCGTGGTCAGGGTACCGGTCGCGGTACCAGATACAGGAGATGCGTCCCACGGGCCTGGGGACACGTCGACCTCGAGTTGTTGGGACTGACCGCCGAGTATTTGGTTTACCTAAACTTTACCCCGCCCTATCTATTCGACTGACCGCCGTTGCGGTCTGATAGAGATGCCCGGTTTCATTACCCCGGGTCGCAGGAGAATCATCATGCTACGTCGCATCACTCAGGTTGTGGTGCTTGCCGGTTGCCTCGCCATCGCCGGTCAGGCGTCCGCCCACGGTCGTGGTCCCGGCCCGGCCTTTCTCGGTGCGGTGGTAGGTGCCGTGGTCGGCGGAGCCATCGTTTCCAACTCCTACGCACGGGAGCCGGTCTATGTGCAGGCACCGCCGCCTCCCCCGCCGCCGCCGGTGGTCTACTACCAGCCCGCGCCGGTGTACGAGTATCGGGTAGTGGAGCCGCGCCCTGCGTATTACGGTCCGCCGCCCGGTGCCTACTACTACGGTCCGCCGCGCTGGTAAGGACC
>CAUQPA010000563.1:0-3401 GCA_963519325.1 uncultured Pseudomonas sp.
CGCTCAGACTTCGACCAGCCGGTAGTGCAGCCCCCGCACCACCGCCTCGACGCGATTGCGCGCCCCCAGTTTGCGGGCGGCGGAGTTGAGGTGCAGGTTGACCGTGGCGGTGGATCTGTTGAGCGTCGCGGCAATACGCTTGGCGGTCAGGCCCTTGGCCGAATACTGCAGGCATTCGCGCTCGCGCGGCGTCAGGCGGATCTGCCCGCAGCGGCGCTCCGCCGGGGCCAGCAGTTCGACGGCGCGGGCCTGGAAGGCATGGGCCAGCACCCGGAAGGCACCCAGGCAGGCCTCGCCGGCCGCCTCGGCGTCGCGGGCATCGGCATCGAGGATGCCGGTCAGGGTGGCGAAGGCGCCGCCGGGCAGGTGCAAGGGCACCGTCACCCCGGTGGCGAGGCCGCTGTCACGCACATAGCAGGTGACCGGGCGATGGCTGTCACCGAGGTACTCGCGCAGGGCGCTGCGGGTTTCGCTACGAAACGACCAGACGAAGGGCGCGGCGCGACGGCTGGCGCACTGCTGCACGGGGTCGATCTGGTAGTAGCCGCGCTCGCACCAGAAGGCCTGCATGTCCGCCGGGGCATTGCGCACCTTGAACACCGAAGGCGTGATGAGCACCCCCTCGTGGCTCAGCGGTACCGGCGCATAGTCGTAGATCAGCGCCTTGCAGCCCAGGCCGTCGGCGGTCTCCTGCACGGCATCCAGGCAGGCGTCGAGGCTGGCCAGTCCGGCGAGCCGACTGCTGAAGGTGACCAGATCGGCATGCATCTTGGAATTCCCTCCGGGGTCGCGATGAGGGAAAGGAAGCAAAGGCTCTGCCAGTCGCCGGCGATCACGCGCAAACCTAGCACTTTTGTGGATGGGGCCGTCGCCCACCCTGGCCTAGAGTCGGGTTCACCCCCGCCCCTTCGAGGAAACCGCCATGACCCAGCACGCTCCGTCCGGCGACAGCGCCGAACTCGCCCGCTTCGGCTACACCCAGGAACTCAGGCGCCAGCTCGGGTTGAAGGACCTGCTTATCTACGGCCTGGTATTCATGGTGCCCATCGCGCCCTTTTCCATCTTTGGCGGGGTATTCGACGCCAGTCACGGCATGGTGCCCCTCACCTACCTGATCGGCTTCGTCGCCATGCTGTTCACTGCGGTGAGCTACCAGCAGATGTCCCGCGCCTTTCCAGTGGCCGGCTCGGTCTACGCCTACGTCGGCCGTGGCCTGCACCCGGCCCTGGGCTTTATCGCCGGCTGGGCCATCCTGCTCGACTACCTGCTGGTGCCCACCCTGCTCTATGTGATCGGTGCCAACGCCATGGCCAACGTCATCCCGGCCATTCCGCAGCCGCTGTGGATCCTCTTCTTCGTCTGCCTCAACACCCTGGTCAACCTGCGTGGCATCGAGACCACCGCCCGCGCCAACCGGCTGTTCCTCTATGGCCAGCTCGCGGTGCTGCTGGTGTTCGTGGTGCTGGCCGCGCTCGCCATCAGCCGCGGCGTCAACGGCGCCGAATGGAGCATGAAGCCGCTGTACAACCCCCAGGAATTCTCCCTGCCGCTGATCTTCAGCGCCCTCTCGGTAGCAGTGCTGTCCTTCCTCGGCTTCGACGCCATTTCCACCCTTTCCGAGGAAACCCGCGGCGGTAGCCGCGTGGTGGGTCGCGCCACCCTGCTGGCCCTGACCCTGGTGGCCGCGCTGTTCATGGTACAGACCTGGCTGGCCGCCCTGCTGCAGCCCAACCTGATCCAGTACCCCGGCGCCGATGCCTCCAACAACGCCTTCTACGAGATCGGTCGGCTGATCGCCGGGCCCTGGCTGCAGGTGGTGATCGCCCTGGCGGTGGCCATCGGCGCCGCCATCGCCAACGCCCTGGTGGCCCAGGCCGCCACCTCGCGCCTGCTGTTCGCCATGGCCCGCGACCGCCAGTTGCCGCAGTTCTTGCGCCAGATCCATCCGGAGACGCGGGTACCCCAGCGGGCCATCCTGCTGGTGGCGGCGCTGAGCCTGGTGCTCGGGCTGTTCTTCGTCGGCCAGATCAATCTGCTGGCGTCCATGTGCAACTTCGGTGCGCTGACCGCCTTCCTGCTCCTGCATGTGGCAGTCGCCTGGCATCACCGCGGCGCCGGGCGGCCGGTGCTGTACGCCCTGGTGCCGCTGGTCGGCTTCATCATCCTCGCCTACGTGCTGTTCAACGCCGACGTCTACGCCAAGGTCGGCGGCAGTTGCTGGATGGTGCTGGGGCTGGCCGTGCTGGCCTTCCTCAAGGCCAGCGGCCGGACCGTGGAATTCAAGGCCAACGACGCCGTCCACTAGGTATCACCCACGCGTGGAGACTGCGATGATCAAGACCCTGCACAGCCAGCACTGCCATTGCGGCTGGGATCACAGCCTGCCGCCGGCGCTGCAGGTGGCGCCGGGGGAGACGGTCAGCTTCGCCTGCCGCGATGCCGCGGACGGCCACTTCCACCCCGGCTCCAGCGCCGCCGACATCGCCTCGCTGCCCTTCGAGCGCGTCAACCCGGTCTGCGGCCCGCTGTGGATCGACGGCGCCGAGCCCGGCGACGTGCTCAAGGTGACGCTGGACAGCTTCACCCCCAGCGGCTTCGGCTGGACCGCCAACATCCCGGGGTTCGGCCTGCTCGCCGACCAGTTTCCCGCGCCCGTCCTGCAGCTCTGGCAGTACGACAGCAGCGCTCAGGCGCCCGCCGCCTTTGGCGACCTGGCGCGGGTCCCGCTCAAGCCCTTCGCCGGCACCCTGGGCGTGGCCCCCGCCGCACCAGGCCTGCACTCGGTGGTGCCGCCACGGCGGGTGGGCGGCAACCTGGACATCCGCGACCTGGCCGCCGGCACGACCCTCTACCTGCCAGTGGAAGTGTCCGGGGCGCTCTTCTCCATCGGCGATACCCATGCCGCCCAGGGTGATGGCGAGGTCTGCGGCACCGCCATCGAGACCGCCATGGCGGTCACCGCCACCTTCGAGCTGATCAAGCAGCAGCCGCTGGCCATGCCGCGCTTCAGCACGCCCGGACCGGTGACCCGGCACCTGGACGGCGCCGGCTACGAGGTCTTCACCGGCGTCGGACCGGATCTGCTGGCCGCGGCCCGCATGGCCGTCAGTGGCGCCATCGACTGGCTCGGGCAGACCCGCAACCTGCCGGCGGAACAGGCCTATCTGCTCTGCTCGGTCTGTGGCGACCTGCGCATCAGCGAGATCGTCGACGTGCCGAACTGGGTGGTCGGCTTCTATTTTCCGCGGATCGTGTTCGACTGACTCACTACCCGTCGCGGTAACGTCCCCCACAGCGAGGCGATGACGATCAGCAGGCCGCCCAGCCAGCCCCAGAGGCCCAGGCGTTCATCCAGCCAGAAGGCGGCGAACAGCGCGCCGAACAGCGGCTCGGCGCCCATC
>CAUQPA010000564.1:0-3391 GCA_963519325.1 uncultured Pseudomonas sp.
CCAAGGCCCGCCTGCAGCGCTTCGAAGAAATGCAGTCGCAGGAATTCCAGAAGCGCAGCGAGACCAACGAAATCTACATCCCCGCCGGCCAGCGCCTGGGCGACAAGGTCATCGAGTTCAAGAACGTCAGCAAGGGCTACGGTGATCGCCTGTTGATCGACGACCTCAGCTTCGTGGTGCCCAAGGGCGCCATCGTCGGCGTCATCGGCGGCAACGGCGCGGGCAAGTCGACCCTGTTCCGCATGATCATGGGCAAGGAGCAGCCGGACTCCGGCAGCATCGAGATCGGCGATACCGTGCAACTGGCCAGCGTCGACCAGAGCCGCGAGAACCTGTCCGACACCAAGACCGTCTGGGAGCAGGTGTCCGATGGCTCCGACGTGATCAAGATCGGCAACTACGAGGTGCCGTCGCGCAGCTACGTGGGTCGCTTCAACTTCAAGGGCGCCGACCAGCAGAAGTTCGTCAAGGACCTCTCCGGTGGTGAGCGCGGTCGCCTGCACCTGGCACTGACCCTCAAGCAGGGCGGCAACGTGCTGCTGCTGGACGAACCCTCCAACGACCTGGACGTGGAAACCCTGCGTGCCCTGGAAGACGCCCTGCTGGACTTCCCCGGCGCGGCCATCGTGATCTCCCACGACCGCTGGTTCCTCGACCGCATCGCCACCCACATCCTCTCCTACGAGGATGACTCCAACGTGGTGTTCTTCGAAGGCAACTACACCGAGTACGAAGCCGATCGCAAGAAGCGCCTGGGCGAGGCCGCGGCCCAGCCGAAGCGGGTGAAGTACAAGAAGCTGGCCTAAGCGCCAAGCGAAACGCCGGCAGGGAAACCTGCCGGCGTTTTCTTTTGTCTCACGCTATATACTTGATGCTATAACGCGCGGGCGGATCCGCTCCGCTGCCCCACGGATCAGGCCGGGACACCCAGGATCACATGAGACGCCTTGAACACTGCCGTGGCGGCCACGCCCGGGGCCAGCTGCAGGTCCTGCACCGCGTCGCGGGTTACCATGGCCACCACGCGGCTGCCACCGGGCAGGGCGATGACGACCTCGGCGTTGACCGCGCCGTCGCTGACGCTCTCCACGGTTCCGGCCAGGCAGTTGCGCGCCGACAGGCGCAACCCGCTGTCGGCGGCGATCACCATCACCCAGGGCGCCTTGACCAGGGCCACGGCCGGCTTGCCCGGCGCCAGCTCCAGGCTCTTCACGCTGTCCAGGGTGACCACGGCCACCAGTTCGGTACCGCCTGGCAGGGCGAGGGTCACCTCGGCATTCACCGCGCCTTCGCGCACCTGGCTGACGGTTCCCTGGAAGACATTGCGGGCGCTGACCTTCATTGGACGTTGTTCCTGAGCAGTGGGGTGGGGGACAGAGGGCGTCACTCTAGGCAGTGTCGTTGTAGGCATACAACCCGAACGCCGGAGGGTCCGAGATGAGCGCCTCGCCCTTCGTCGCCCATCTGTCCCTGGAAAGCAGCGTCGGTGCCGAGCTGACCCAGACCCGCATCCGCCTGCTGGAGGCCATCGCCGCCACCGGCTCCATCAGCCAGGCGGCCAAGCGGGTGCCACTGTCCTACAAGGCGGCCTGGGATGCGGTGGACCAGATCAACAACCTCTCCGCCCAGGCGCTGGTGGCGCGCAGCACCGGCGGCAGCGGTGGCGGTGGCACCCGGCTGACCGCCTACGGCCAACGGGTGGTGGCCTTCTACCGGGCGCTGGAACAGCACTACCAGACCACCCTGGACCAGGTGGCGGCCGGCCTCGACGAAGCCAGCCGCACCGAGGTGGCCGACTTCCGCCAGCTGCTGCTCAATCTCAACTGGCGCAGCAGCGCCCGCAACCAGTTTTCCGGCGCGGTCGAGGCGCTCGAACACAGCGACGTGGAAAGCGCCGTGACCCTGCGCCTGGACGATGCCACGGCGCTCACCGCCCTGGTGACCCGCGAGAGCGCCGAACAGCTGCAGCTGGCGCCGGGCCGTTCGGTGGTGGCGCTGGTCAAGGCGTCCGCGATGTTGATCGGTACCGATCCGGGCCTGCGGCTGTCGGCGCAGAACCAGCTGTGGGGTACGGTCGAGCGGGTCCACGCAGGGCCGATCAACCACGAGGTGGTCCTGGCGCTGCCCGCCGGCCGCCGGGTCACCGCCACCCTGACCGCCAACAGCAGTCGCCAACTCGGGCTCGCCGTCGGGGTGGCCGCCTGCGCCTGCTTCAGCGCGGCCAGCGTGCTGCTGATGAGCGCTTCCTAGACTCCAACCTCAGAGAGACTTCCATGACGTCCCTTCGCTCCCGTCTGTTACTGCCCCTGGTGGCCGCTACCTTGGCCACGCCCGTGCTGGCCGACGAGGTCCAGGTGGCCGTGGCCGCCAACTTCAGCGCCCCGCTCAAGGTCATCGGCGAGCGCTTCGCGCAGGACACCGGTCATCACCTGGTGATCGCCAGCGGCGCCACCGGTCAGCTCTATACCCAGATCAAGAATGGTGCGCCCTTCGCGGTCTTCCTCGCCGCCGACGACAGCACGCCGACCAAGCTCGAAGCCGAGGGCGCGGCGGTCAAGGGCTCGCGCTTCACCTATGCCATCGGCACCCTGGCGCTGTGGTCGCCCAAGACCGGCTATGTGGACGAGGAGGGTGCGGTACTGGGGCGCAACGCCTTCGCCCACCTGGCCATCGCCAATCCCAAGACCGCGCCCTACGGCCTGGCCGCGACCCAGGTGCTGGCCAAGCTGGGCCTGACCGAAGCGGTCAAGGCCAGGCTGGTCGAAGGCCAGAGCATCACCCAGGCCTATCAGTTCGTCGCCACCGGCAATGCCGAACTGGGCTTCGTCGCCCTGTCGCAGATCTACCAGGACGGCAAGCTCAAGGAGGGCTCGGCCTGGATCGTGCCGGCCGAGCTCTACGAACCCATCCGGCAGGATGCCGTGTTGCTGGCGCCGGGCCAGGACCAGCCAGCGGCCAAGGCGCTGCTGGCCTACCTCAAGGGACCCCAGGCGGCCGCGGTGCTCAAGGCCTACGGCTACCGGCAGTGACGCCATGAGCCTGACCGCGGCGGACTGGGCGGCGATCCGCCTGACCCTGGAGCTGGCCAGCGTGACCACCCTGCTGCTGCTGGTGCTGGGTACGCCCATCGCCTGGTGGCTGGCGCGCACCCGATCCCGGCTCAAGGGCCCCATCGGGGCCCTGGTGGCCCTGCCACTGGTGCTGCCGCCCACGGTGATCGGCTTCTACCTGCTGCTGGCCATGGGGCCGGAGGGCTGGGTGGGCCAGCTGACCGAGGCCCTGGGCCTGGGCCGGCTGCCCTTCACCTTCGCCGGACTGGTGGTGGGCTCGCTGTTCTATTCGCTGCCCTTCGTGGTGCAGCCGCTGCAGAACGCCTTCGAGGCCATCGGCC
>CAUQPA010000565.1:0-3388 GCA_963519325.1 uncultured Pseudomonas sp.
TTTCCACCCTTTGCCTGAGCACACAACCTCGACGCCCCCTCTCCCCCTGGGAGAGGGCCGGGGTGAGGGCATCCTTACTCGTGAAACTCCGCCACCGTCTCGCGTCGGCCATAGAGGAAGGCGTCGGCCACATGGCGCAGCGGGGCCACGTCGACGTCGGAGCGATTCGCGGCGACCAGCTCGGCGAAGCGCGTATAGAGGCCGGCGTATTCCTGGTCCGGGCCCTGGTGGGTCAGCTCGCCATCCAGATACAGCTCGCTGCCGCCCTTGCTCAGGGTCAGGCGACCCACATCGGTGTCGACGTGGATGTCCCAAGTCTGGGGGCCGGTCTGCAGGAAGTCGAAGTCGGCGGCGATGGGCACCCCGGCGCTGTCGACGAAGGCCAGTTGCGCCGCCACCGGGGTCTGGCAATTGCCCGGCACCTGCAGGGTCGCCTCCTTGAGGAAGAACGGCCGCGGCAGGATGGCGGTGACGATGGACAGGGCATTGATGCCCGGATCGAAGACGCCCATGCCACCTGGCTCCCAGATCCAAGCCTGACCGGGGTGCCAGACGCGTACGTCTTCCTTCCATTCGATGCGCACCGCCTGGATGCGCTTGCCTTCCAGCCACTCCCGCGCTGGCTGCACGCCTTGGGCATGCCGCGAATGCCAGGTGGCGAACAGCGAAAGACCTGCCACCTCGGCCTGGCGGGCCAAGGCTTCCACCTCGCTCAGGGTCGCACCCGGCGGCTTTTCCAGCATCACGTGCTTGCCCGCGGCCAGGGCCTCGCGCGCCTGTTCGTAGCGCACCGCCGCGGGGGCGCAAAGGGACACGGCATCGATGGCCGGGCCGTCTTCGAGCAGGGCGCTCAGGCTGGGATAGTGGGCGACGCCGTCGAGCTGGGCGTTGCGGCTGGCCACGGCGACCAGCTCGTACTCGGGGTTGGCGGCGAGCGCCGGCAGGTGCTGGTCACGGGCGATCTTGCCCAAACCGACGATGGCTATTCTTATCATGATCGTCCTCGGTAGACGGTGGGAGTCCGCCGCCTAGGATCGGGCAATCATCACACCAAAGCAACAGCTTCGCGGTCAGGCTGCAGGCTCTCGCGCAACTCCAGCCAGCTGCGCAGATTGGCGCCCTCGCGGCCCTTGCGCCACATCAGCCAGGTGGTGGCCCGGGCGAAGCGCGCCTGGATCTCGTGCCGCTGTACCCGCTCGCGGCCGGGCAGGCTGTCGAGCATGGACTCCGGCATCAAGGCCACTCCACCGGTGATCACGCAGGCCAGCATGCTGTGGTAGGACTCGATCTCCATCACCGGCCCGCTGGGCACCCCGGCCGCGGCGTACCAGGTGTCCAGATAGCGGCGATAAGAGCAGCCAGCGCGAAAGCCGAACACCGGGCGCCCGGCCACGTCGGCCGGCGAACGCACCGGACCGAGTTCCAGGCCGGTGATCAGCACCAGTCGCTCCTCGAACCAGGGCTGGCCTTCCAGCGCCGCATCGGGCGCCGGGCCGTCCACCAGGGCAGCATCCAGCCGACCGGCCAGCAGGCCTTCCACCAGTTCGCCGCTGGGTCCGCTGTGCACCTGCAGATTAACCTTGGGATGGCGCTGGTGATAACGCGCCAACAGCCCCGGCAGATGGATGGCGGCGGTGCTGAACATCGAACCGAGCACGAAGGTGCCCGCCGGCTCGCCATCCTGTACCGCGCTGCGCGCCTCGTCGGCCAAGGCGAACAACCGGTGGGCGTAGTCCAGCAGGCGATGGCCGGCGGCGGTCAGGTGCAGCCGCTGGCGCTCGCGCAGGAACAGCTCCACGCCGAGCTTTTCCTCCAACTGGCGCAGGCGTGTGGAGAGATTGGACGGTACCCGATTGAGCCGCTCGGCGGCCCGCACCAGGGAGCCCTCTTCGGCCACCGCCTGAAAGATTCTTAGCTCGGCGAACTCCATGATTGGCACCTTTCTGTTTAGCTGAACATCTATTTCTCTATTATTCGTTTTTATTGATCAACTTCAAGGCCTAGGCTGTCACCATCCACTCTTGTCCGGAGTCTTCTCGATGACCGCCACCACCCGCCTGCTGGCCTGCCTGCTGGCCCTGGCCACCGCCATGGGGATCGGCCGCTTCGCCCTCACCCCCGCCCTGCCCCACCTGATCGCCGAAGGTCAGATCGATCTCACCGGCGCCAGCCTGCTGGCCGCGGCCAACTACCTGGGCTATCTGCTCGGCGCCCTGGACGCCCTCTTCGCCCGCCGTACCCATGCGCGCCTGGTGGGCGGTCTCTGGCTGTGCGCCGGCCTGACCCTGGCCTCACTACTAGCCGACGGCTTGGCGGCCCAGGCCCTGCTGCGCTTCGGGACCGGCCTCGCCAGCGCCTGGGTGCTGGTCATGGTCACCGGCCTGAGCCAGCCGCTCGCCGCCGAAGCCGGACGGCCGCGCCTGGGTGCCCTGGTCTTCACCGGGCCGGGCGTGGGCATCCTGGTCAGCGGTCTGATGGCCCTGGTCAGCAATCGCCTGGGGGGTGGTTCCAGCCAGCTGTGGCTGAGCTATGGCCTGCTGGCCAGCGTCGCCACCCTGGCGCTGCTGCCCCTGCTGCCGCGCCGGGGCCCCGCCACCCCGCTGCCCACCGCCGCCACGGCACCGGCCAAGCGTTCGCCGGCCTTCAATCGCTTGATCCTGGCCTACGGCCTGGTCGGTGTCGGCTACATCCTGCCGGCCACCTTCCTCTCGCAGATGGCCGCCAGCCGCTTCCATGGCCAATGGCAGGCCGATCTCTTCTGGCCCGGCTACGGCCTGGCCGCGGCCCTGGGGGTGGTGCTGGTGAGCCTGCGCCGTCCGGGCACCGACACCCGTCGCTGGCTGATCGCTACCCTCTGGCTGCAGGCCACCGGCGTGCTGCTCTGCCTGCTGCCAGGCAGCCTGGCGCTGTTCCTCGGCGTGCTGCTCTGCGGTGGGCCCTTCCTCGCCTGCATGCAGCTGGTGATGCAGCTCGGGCGGGAACTGGCACCGACCACCCCGCAACGCAATGCCGGGGTGCTCACCGCCAGCTTTGCCAGCGGCCAGTTGCTGGGTCCGCTGCTGGGTGCGGCCAGTAGCCACTTCGCCGGCGACCTGCAGCCGGCCCTGGTGGTCGCCGCGCTGGGACTGCTGGTGGCCGGCCTGCAACTGCGCCGCTCCACCTCGGCCCTGCACCGCTGCCTCGCCTGAATCGTTTCCGCTGTGACCATTCGTCACAGTTGGCGAAGACGGCCGCGCCTTGTTTTGAAATGTTTCGTCATTCCTGAGTACAGTTGCGGCTGCGCCTCATGAGGAGGCGCTTCAGGCGCTCGCCACCCACCCTTACAAGGAATATAAGACTCATGATGAAGGCCTCCGACCTGGTCGTTCGCTGCCTGGAAAACGAGGGT
>CAUQPA010000566.1:0-3388 GCA_963519325.1 uncultured Pseudomonas sp.
CTGTACTTCCCCTCGGATACGCCCTATGGCTCGCTGCTAATGGCGGTCGGGGTGTTCGGCGTCGGCTTCGTCATGCGGCCCCTGGGCAGCATGGTGCTGGGCGCCTACGCCGACCGTCACGGCCGCAAGCAGGCCATGCTGCTGACCATCTCGTTGATGGGCCTGGGCAGCGCCCTGATCGCCCTCACCCCGACCCACGCCCAGATCGGCCTGGCCGCGCCCTTGATCCTGCTGCTGGGCCGCTTGCTGCAGGGCTTCTCGGCAGGCGGCGAGATCGGCGCCGCCACCACCCTGCTGCTGGAAGCGGCCAGCCCCGGCCGCCGCGGCTTCCACGTCAGCTGGCAGGTCATCAGCCAGGGCGGCAGCGCCCTGCTCGGCGCGGCGCTGGGCGCCCTGCTCACCCGCAGCCTGTCCGAAGCCGACCTGCACGCCTGGGGCTGGCGCATCCCCTTCCTGGTCTGCCTGCTGATCATCCCGGTCGGCCTCTATATCCGCCGCCAGGTGGACGAGACCTGGAGCGGCGCCGGCGCGGCCGAAGGCGGCCCGGTGCGGGCCTTCCTGCGCGAGCACCCGCGGCGCTTCGGCCTGGGGCTGTTGATCGTGATGTCGGCCACCCTGCTGACCTACCTGATGCAGTTCTACATGCCCACCTACATGACCCGCATCGTCGGCCTGCCGGCCACCAGCGCCTACCTGGCCGGGGTCGCCTCCAGCGCGGTGCAGATGGCCGCGGCCCTGGCCGCCGGCCTGCTGCTGGACCGCTTCGGCCGCTACAAGCCGGTCGCCCTGGTCAGCCTGGCGGTGGCCCTACTCGGCATCTATCCCGCCTTCACCTGGCTGAACGATCCCACCACCCAGGGCCTGGCCTTCGCCGCCCGCTTCGTGGTGATCGCCGCCATGAGCGTCAACATGACCGCCGGGCTGCTGCTGATCCTCGCCGGCCTGCCGCGGCCGGTGCGCGCCACCGGCCTCGCCATGACCTACGCCCTGGCGGTGACGCTGTTCGGCGGCACCGCCCAGTTCATCGCCACCTGGCTGATCCAGGCCACCGGCAGTCCGCTCGCCCCGGCCTGGTACCTGATCGCCATGCTGCTGATAGGATGGTTGGCCCTGATGAGTTATCCCGAACGCCACCTGGATTGAGAGAGACCGCCATGAGTTTCGCCACCGCTGCGGATCAAGACGCCACCGCCCGTCATATCGCCGGCTACCTACCGGAAATGGTCGCCCTGCGCCGCGACATCCATCGCCATCCCGAACTGGGTTACCAGGAACAGCGCACCAGCGACCTGGTGGCCGCCGCCCTCGCCGGCTGGGGCTACGAGGTCCATCGCGGCCTGGGCGGCACCGGGGTGGTCGGCACCCTGCGCGCTGGCAGCGGCAGCAAGGTGCTGGGCATCCGTGCCGACATGGACGCCCTGCCGATCCTGGAGACCACCGGGCTCGACTACGCCAGCCAGCATCCCGGCCGCATGCACGCCTGTGGTCATGACGGCCATACCACCACCCTGCTCACCGCCGCGCGCTGCCTGGCCGAGACCCGTGCCTTCGACGGCACCCTGCACCTGATCTTCCAGCCGGCCGAGGAAGGCCTGGGCGGCGCCCTGAAGATGATGCAGGACGGTCTCTTCGAGTTGTTCCCCTGCGACCAGGTGTTCGGCCTGCATAACATGCCCGGCGTGCCCACCGGCCAGTTCTGCTTCGTCGACGGCGCCGCCATGGCCTCCTCCGACACCGCCCTGCTGCGCATCCGTGGCCAGGGTGGCCACGGCGCGGTACCGGACAAGGCAGTCGACCCCATCGTCGCCAGCGCCGCCACGGTGATGGCGTTGCAGACCGTGGTCTCGCGCAACGTGGCGCCACTGGACACCGCCGTGGTCACCGTCGGCAGCATCCACGGCGGCGAGGCGTCCAACGTCATCCCCGACACAGTGGAGATGAAACTGACCATCCGCGCCTTCCAGGACAGCACCCGCGACCTGCTGGAGCAGCGCATCGGCGCCCTGGTCCGCGCCCAGGCGGAAAGCTTCGGCGCCACCGCCGAACTGGACTACCAGCGCGGCTATCCGGTACTGGTCAACCACGACGGCCCCACCGCCTTCGCCCGCCAAGTGGCCATCGACCACTTCGGCGCCGACGCCCTGCACCCATTCGCGCCCATCCCGGCCAGCGAGGACTTCGCCTACATGCTGCAACAGGTACCGGGCTGCTACCTGTTCGTCGGCAACGGCCCGAGCGCCAACCTGCACAACCCGGCCTACGACTTCAACGACGCCCTGCTGCCGGTCGGCGCGCGCTACTGGGTCAAGCTGACCGAGGCCTTCCTCACCGCCTGATGGCGCTGCCCTGCCCCGCTGGCCGCCCTGCCGAGGGCGCGCCAGTGACGGAATCTTCACGCGCCGCCGGTTAGGCTGCGCGGCTGTCTCCTTAGGTCAAAGAGGTCGCCATGCGACGTGTTCCGCGCCCAGGCTGGCGCCAGGGCCTGGCGCTGGGCGTCGCCGTGGTCGCGCTCGGCTTCGCCTATCCGGCCTGGCGGCACTTCCACCCGGTCAGCGCCGCCGAGGGCTGGGGTTATCGCGAGTTCGCCACGGACATCCCCATGGTCAGCGCCCTGGCCCTGGCGGCCGATGGCAGCCTGTTCGTCACCGAGGAATTCTCCAGCCGCCGCGGCAGCCTCTTACGGCTGCTGCCCACGGGCGAACGCCAGCCGGTGCTGGGCGAACTGTCCAAGCCGGATGGCCTGGTGCTGTTCCACGGCGGGCTGGTGGTCAGCCAGGAAGGCGGCAGCTTCCCGGTCTTCTGGCTGCGCGACGGTCATGCCGAGCCGCTGTTCGACGGCAATGACGTCGAGGGTGTGGCCACCGATGGCCAGACCCTCTATGCCATCGAGGACCTGCCCCGCGGCCGCCTGCTCAGCTACCAGCCGGAACGTCGGGAACTGCAGGTGTTGCGCGAGGGCCTGGAGGAAGGCGAAGGGGTGGCGCGCTGCCCGGATGGCCGGTTGTTCTATACCGAAAAGGCCAAGGGCTGGGTCAGGCAGTGGCAGCCCGGAGGGACCGATACCCTGGTCGCTTCGGGTCTCGACGCTCCCGGCTTCGTGCAGTGCTCGGCCGACGGCCTGTGGATCACCGAGGACGCCACCCACGGCGCCCGCGTCCTGCTGCTGCAACCCGACGGGCGCCTGGTCACGGTGCTCGCGCACCTGCGCTCGGCGCAGACCCTGATCGCCCGCGGCGACGGTCACTATCTGGTCGCCGAACAGGGGCGCAAGCGGATTCTCGAACTCTATCGGCAACCCGGGGCCGACCGCTAAAAGAGGTCGGCCCCCGAGTCGTCACCGCACCAGGTACACCCCGCAGGGGGTTCCCGTGAGGCGGCGGTACACCAC
>CAUQPA010000567.1:0-3385 GCA_963519325.1 uncultured Pseudomonas sp.
GCAGCGCACGGGGTCCGTGAGCGAGTCGCGGCACCAGCCCATAGCGATTGAGCAGTGCCAGCCCGACCATCCCCGCCACCACCAGCACCTTGCCCAGCAGCAGCCCCGAGTAGGGCGTCAGTTGGAAGATCTTCTCAGGCCCGAGAATCAACAGGCTGTTGAGCGCGCCAGTGGACAGCGCCAGTGCCACACACACCTGACCCGGCAGCGAGTAGCTGCGCAGCAGGTCGCGGACCTCGGCCTTCAACGTCGCAGGTGGTCGCTGCAGACAGAGCAGCACGCCGGGCAGGCTGCCCAGCCAAAGGCCGCTGCTCAACAGGTGCAGCCCTTGATTCAGCGGGTGCGCGATACCCGGGGCGCCCGCCGTCGCCGCCGCATGGCTGCCCAGCGCCAGGCTGGCCAGCAGGGTGCCACTCAGGCCCCAGAGCACAGCACAGCCCCGGTTGAAGGGTCCTGTCAGCAGCCATAGTGCCACCAGCGCACCCAGGGGGAGCTGCCAGCGCCAGGCCTGTCCCGCGTCGGTGGCCAGGAAGAGTTGCCAGACCGCCAGGTTGAAGGCGTCCGTCCAGCCATCGCCCACCAGCGCAGCCTGCACCGGCAACTGCGCGACGACGCCGAGCAGCAGGAGGGCACCCAACGCCCGCGCGCTCCCTCGCGCCCGCCCCAGCAGCCAGGCGCGCAACCCTGGTCGCGCGAGCCAGAGCGCCAGTGCCAAGTAGCCCCAGGTCAGCAGCAGCGGCAGCAGGAGCAGGACGCGGGTGAGCGGACGCCAGGCCTCGGGCGTCGCCAGTCCGCCGTCAAACACGGGAAGACTTACTGGACGCTGAAGCGATAATCGCCCTGGGTCTTGTGCCCGTCCTTGGCCAGCACGCGCCATTTCACCTGGTAGCGCCCAGGTTGGAGCGGCGCCTCCAGCGGCACCTCCAGGGTGCTGGCGTCGGTACCGGAAATCACCTTGCCGGTGGTGATCGCCGTGCTCGCCTGACCCTCCAGACGTTGCAGCTGCACCTGGCTCAGCGACGCCTCGATGCCCTCGGAAAAGGTCAGGCTCAGTTGCTTGGGGGCCTGACTGCTGGTGCTGTCGGGCGCCGGCTCGGCATTCTTCAGATGACCATGGGCCAGCGCCAGGCCCGGTAACAGCAGGCAGGCCAGGGCGAGCGAACGGGCGCGAGACAGGACGGCAGGCATGAGCTTCTCCAGCGGCAGGGTAAAAACCGCCAGCTTAGCAGTCCGTGCGGGTCTCGTCCTTGGCCCGCTCCGCCGCCCGCGCCGCGCATTCCACGAAGGTGCGGGCGGTGCAGGTGCGGCAGACCTCCGGGTCCAGGCGCGGATAGATGCTGCGCAAGGCCTGGTCCTTGGACGAGAACACATGGCCTTCGCCCAGTTCCTGGAGGAAGCCGGTCTTGGCGAACAGCTGCAGCACCGGGGTGCGCGGCCGGTGGAAATAGAGGTCGCCGCCCAGAGCGCGTCGCTCACGGCCTTCCCGGCGCCACAGGTCGTTGCCCGCCAGGTCGATGAAATTCATGCTCTTGGTCATGAACAGCGCATGCTTCTGGCCCGGCTGGGCGCGCCGAAAGCCGTCCAGTTGATCGCCGACATGGGGCACCGCGCCGAAGAACACCGATCCCTCCACCCGCACCAGCTTGAGCTGCGGACACTCCTGCGCCGGCTGGCCCAGTTCGTCCAGCGGGGTGAAGCGGCGCTCGGGTGTGCTCGGATCCGGCACCAGCGGGCGGATCGCCGGATGGGAGGTGCGATAGAGATAGGCCACCAGGGACACCAGGGTGCCCAGCAGCACGGCGCGGTCCAGCGGGATGGTCAGGGTTGCCAGGAAGGTCACCCCGGCCACCAGCGCCTCGGTGCGGCTGACCCGCAGCACCTCACGCCAGCGGCCCAGGTCCAGCAGGCCGCGCGCCACCAGCAGCAGGGTCGCGGCGATGGCCGCCAAAGGAATGGCCGCGATCAACTCGCCGCCGAAGGCGACCAGGGCCACCACCAGCAAGGCGGCGAACACTGCCGCCAGCGGGGTCCGCGCACCGGCTTCGAAATTGGGCATGGAGCGGTTCAGCGAGCCGCAGGAGACATAGGCCGAAAAGCAGCCGCCGACCAGGTTGGCCAGGCCCTGGCCGCGAAATTCACGGTTGACGTCCAGGCGCTGCCCGGAGCGCTGGGCCACCGCCTTGGCGATCGACAGCGACTGCCCGAGGGCCACCAGGGTCAGGGCCACGGCGATCCCCGAAAGATTGCCCAGATCCTGCAGGGTGACGTCCGGCAGGTGAAAGGGCGGCAAGGCCGAAGGAATGCGGCCGACCGTGGCGATCCCCTGGGCCGCACCGGGCAGGCTGCGTTCCAGGACCCAGGCGCACAGGCAACCGGCCAGCAGGCCCAGCAGCATGGTCGGCCAGCGCGGTCGCAGGCGGCGCAGCAGCAAGGTGGCGATCAGGGTCGCCAGGCCGATGACCAGCGACGGCCAGTGGATCGCCAGGGGATGGGCGAGCCCATAGCCCAGCACACCGAAGGCGGAGGTTCCCAGGGGCGGCGACAGGCCGAGCAGGTCCTTGAGCGAATAGAGACCGATGAGCACGGCGGCGCCGCTCATGAAGCCGAGCAGCACCGAGGGCGAGATGAAGTTGGCCACCGCGCCGAGGCGCAGGGCGCCCACCGTCAGTTGCAGCAGGCCGACCAGCAGGGTCACGGCCAGGGCCAGATCGATGTAGGGGCCGGAGCCCGCCAGCGCCAGCGGCGACAGCGCGGCCAGCAGGGCCAGGGAGTTGGCGTTGGTCGGCCCGGTCACCACATGGCGACTGGAGCCCGCCAGGGCGGCGACGATGCAGGGCACCACCGCGCCATACACCCCATACTGCGGCGGCAAGCCGGCCAGGGTGGCGAAGGCCACGCCCTGCGGCAGCGCCAGTACCGCCCCCAGCAGGCCCGCACCGAGGTCCGCCTTCAGGGTGGTGCGGTCCACCTCGCGGAGCCAGGGCAGCAGGGTGGCGAGGGCGGGCATGGGGGGCTCCAGCAGGAAGGGTCGCCCACTCTACCCATTCCGTGCGCCGGCCGGCTACCGGGGACCCGGCGTTCACGGTCTCCGTCGCGACGTCGGCGTATGCTCATTTCTTCACCAGTCGCTGCCAGCCCGGTCCCCGTGGCGCTCTCGTGACTTCATGCACGGGTTATCCACACCACTGTGCACGGCGCCTGTGGGTAACCTTAAGCTAGCCGTCGTGGCTGTTGGCGGCGATGCGATGGATCGCCAGGTCGGCGCCCTGGTATTCCTCCTCCTGGCTCAGGCGCAGCCCCAGCACCGCCTTGAGCAGTCCGTAGACCGCCAACCCGCCGACCAGCGCGATGGCGATGCCCAGCGCCGTCCCGGCCAGCTGTGCCA
>CAUQPA010000568.1:0-3383 GCA_963519325.1 uncultured Pseudomonas sp.
GGGCTGGGGAGAGGGTATCTCCGAGCACACCGATGACCACCGGACCGTTGGGCTTCGCTGCACTCAGCGCCAACCTACGGGAATGCCGCGTAGGTTGGCGCTGAGGTAGCTCCATCGCCGAAGCCCAACGATCCGGACATGACGATGGCAACGTTGGGCTTCGCTGCGCTCAACCCAACCTACAAAGCGCCGCCAATCAAAGGATGTTCAACGGATACTCGGTGATCAGCCGGGTCTCGGCCACGGTGCCGCCGGTGCTCTGGCTGCCGGAATGCCAGGCCTGGCGCAGGCGGAAGCTGAGGTTCTTGGCCGGGCCGTCCTGCAGGACGTACTTGGCTTCCAGATCGGTCTCGTGTTCCTTGTCACCGTCGCCATAGAGACCGGCGTAGGCCGAGTCCGCGGCCACCTGGGTGCCGTCGATGCCGCTGCCGCGAGTGTGGCGCACCATCAGACTCATGCCTGGTACGCCGTAGCTTTCCAGGTTGAGGTCGTAGCGCGCCTGCCAGCTGCGCTCGCCCGGACCGTTGAAGTCGGAGAATTGCATCGAGTTGCCGAGCAAGATGGAGTCGCCGAAGGAGCCCGGTACCGGTGCGCCGAAGACCGCGTAGTCGAAGGGCTGGTCGCCGTGGATGCGCTGGTGGATCAGGGTGAAGGTATGGGCACCGACCTGGTAGGCGGCAGCCAGCGAGCCGGCGGTGTTGTCGATGCTGCCGGCCTTGGCGCTACCGGCGTCCAGGGTGCGATAGAGGTTGGCGTCGAAGGTCAGGCTCTGCTCGGCGGCCAGCGGCAGCACGTAGTTGAGGTTGCCGTAGTACTGGTCCCAGACGTCCTCGAAGTGGCCGGCATAGAGCGAGGCGCTGAGGTGATCGCTGAACTTGTAGACGCCACCGGCATAGCTGGCCGACGCGGCTTCGATCCCGGGCGCGTAGCCGGCGAAGATGCCGCCATCCGAACTCGTGGTGCGCGGGGCGGTAGCGGCGGTGAAGTGGCCGGCTTCCAGCATCAGGTGGTCGACTTCCTGGCTCACCAGGCTCCAGCCGCGCGCGGTCTGGGGAAACAGCCAGTTGCCGCCCGCCGCCAGTACCGGCGCCGTGGGTTGCTGGTCGCCGTACTTGAGCACGGTGTTGGAGACACGCAGCTTGACCGCCGCCCCGCCCTTGCTGAATTCGTCGCGCTGGCTGCCGTCACCGTCCACCGGCAGGTTGGGGGTGTTGGCGTGGCCATCCCCGCCGTCGAGCTTGAGGCCCAGGTAACCATAGGCGTCCACCCCCACCCCCACGGTGCCCTGGGTGAAGCCCGAGGTGTAGTTGAGCAGGAAGGCCTGGGTCCAGCTGCGCGGATCGCGGCTGTTGCGCGGCGCGGCGCCATGGCCGTCGCCTTCGTTCTGGCGCAGGTAATAGTAGTTGCGCAGCAGCAGGGTCAGCTCGCTGTCTTCGACGAAGCCCTTGGCATCGGACTGCTGGCTGGCCAGGGCGGCGCCGGTGAGGAGCAGACCGGGCACGCCCAGCAGCCAGGCACGCTGGCGGACGGAAGGGGATAACAGCGACAGCTTCATGGGCATCTCTCTCGCAGGATCACGGGTGGAAATCGTTAGGTCGCGAACGAGTTTGCCAGCTGTTGGCTTCGCCTACCACTTGGATGATGACTGTCATCGTTCAGCAATCTGACTATGCTGGGCTGGAACTCCTTTCGCAGCGCCGAGCCAGCCCATGCCCACTCAGCCCTTCAGCGTCGATCTCGCCTATCGTCCTCGCCTCGCCGATCTGCGTCCGCTGGTGCCTGACGCGACCAGCGGATTGCGCGGCGGCCCGAGGATCACCCCGGCCAGCGAGCTGGCGGATCGCCAGGGCTATGACGCCGATTTCCTCGGCGACTTCCAGGTGCCCTGGCCCCGGCCCGGCGCAGCCCTCGCGGCGGACGTCTACCCCCTGCCCGCCTCCGCCGATCGCCTGGACTACACCCATTTTTCCGTGACCCTGTCGCGCAGCCGGCGGATGGCGCTCTGGGTGGGCGTCAACATCGACGGTAGCCAGGCGGTGGAGGTGCCGCGCAGTCGCGATGCCTGGGCCTACGATGGCCGGGTCCCGCTGGATGCCCAGCTGGGCGACGAGCTCTACGCCGACAACCTGCTCGACCGCGGCCACCTGGTGCGGCGCCAGGACCCCAACTGGGGCCCCGCCGCCACCCAGGCCAACCGGGATACCTTCCACTTCAGCAACTGCGCGCCGCAGATGGCCGCCTTCAACCAGAAGACCTGGCTGGAGCTGGAGGACTACCTCCTCGACCACACCCAGCGCTGGCAGGCGCGCATCACCGTGTTCAGCGGCCCGGTCCTGCGGGCGGACGACCGCAGCTATCGTGATGCCCGGATCCCCGAGGCCTTTTGGAAGGTGGTGGCCTACCTGGGCGACGACGGCAAGCCCTCCGCCAGCGCCTACCTCATCGACCAGCGCCGCGAGCTGGACGAGCTGTCCATCGCCTTCGGCCGGCTGCGGACCTACCAGTGCAGTGTGCTGCGGATCGAGCAGCTGACCGGTATCGACTTCGGCGCGCTGGCCGACTACGACGGCTTCTCCAACGAAGAGCGCGCCACCGGCCACCCCGTCGAGCGAGCCCTCTTCGGCCCGGCCGATATTCGGGTCTGAGGCCTGTTGGAAAAGTAGCCGAGCGAAGGTCGGGCCAGGTGTAACCCGCAACGGGAGTAACAGCCAACGACCGGCCCGGCGAGTGAGCGCCAGGGAATCGACATCCGTGAGGAAGCGGACCGGGCGCGCCCACGGCTTTACGAGAGGTAAAACAGCATTGCGCTGGGGTCGCCTCGGCTGGGCTGGCAGTGCCGCGGATCTTTAACCCAGCCTGGCCGGACGCGGGCCCTTTGCCGACAAGGCCTAACCCGGCTGGGCGCAGGCGCGCGGCAGGCTGTTGCGTACCCCCAGCGACGCCAGCAGGATGACCCCGGCCAGGTACAGTTGCGCCGCGCCCGCCAGGCCCAGCCGCGGCACCAGGGTGCTGACCGCCAGGGCGGGCAGGCAGAACGCCAGGTAGCTCAGCACGTAGAAGGCCGCCAGCAGGCCAGCCCGCTGGTCCGCTTCGGCCAGCGGCAGCAGGCTGCGGGTGGCGCCGAGAAAGCCGCTGCCGAAGCCGACGCCGGTCACCAGGGTCCCCAGGGCGAATAGCCCGAGTTGACCGCTCGCCACCGCCAGCCAGAGCAGCACCGGCCCCAGCACCAGCGTCCCCGCCCCCAGCCGCAGCAGGCGTGGCGCCGGCCAGCCGCGCAGGCCATGCAGGCAGGCGGCGCCGGTGAGGGTCAGGCCGGCCACCACGCCACCGCCGACCAGGATCGGGGCGCTGCCGGTGGCCGCCTTGATCAGCCCCGGCATCAG
>CAUQPA010000569.1:0-3365 GCA_963519325.1 uncultured Pseudomonas sp.
GTAAGCGCCAAAACCTCCCCACATTTTCGTAGCTGCTGATCTGTCTATGTTTTGCCCCTCATCCGAGGGGTATCGTAGTGGCTGATGATGTAAGAACATTCGAAACAGGTTTCGCAAGGCAGGAGGGCCAGCGGCCCTCGCGTATGGATGTCATTCCAGCGGGACCTTCGCGTCGCCGCTGGTCGGCCGAGGCCAAGGCCCGGATCATAGCGTCGAGTTTTGAGCCCGGCGCCAACATCGCAGAAATCGCACGGGCGCATGGGCTACTGCCGCAGCAGCTTTATGCGTGGCGGCATGACAGCATTCCAGGCAAGCGCCTGGCCAGCAAAAAGCTGGGCTTCGTCCCGGCGGTGGTAGAAGATGCGGGCGGCTCCGGCCCGGCTGATGGTGGAGGCGATGAGATCGTGATCCGCACGGCAAGGCTGGCGATCCATGTGCCGCCAGGGGCGAGCGAGGATCATATCGCCCGTGTGCTTGCCGCGGTGAGCCGGTCGGGATGATCATCCCGCCAGGGCCGCTCAAGGTGATGGTGGCGACAAAGCCGGTCGACTTCAGGAAAGGGGCCGTCAGCCTGGCGGCGCTGGTCGAGCATGAACTCGGACTCAAGCCCTTCTCGGGGGTGGTCTTCATCTTCCGCTCCAAGCGGGCGAACAGGATCAAGCTCCTGGTCTGGGATGGCAGCGGCCTGGTGCTCGTGAGCAAAGTCTTGCAGACGGGGGCCTTCCATTGGCCACGGGCGCAGGATGGCGTGATGCGGCTGTCGGCATCACAGGCGTCAGCCTTGTTCGAAGGGCTGCAATGGTCGAAAATGCACACGCCGCGCGCTCAGGTTCCGGTGACGACGCGATAGGTCGCAAGCCTGATTCCCCTGATCGAAATGCCATTGCGGACTGCCCGGAAACTGCCAGAAATAGGGCATGTCCGCCACGGCAGCCGACCTTCCTGACGATGTCGCCATCCTCAAGGCGATGGTCCTGACCGGCCTCGAGCGTGAAGCTCGGATGCAGCATATCATTGACCAGATTACCCGGACGACATTCGGAAAACGGTCGGAGAAACTGAACGAAGATCAGTTGGCGCTGGGCCTCGACGATCTCGATGTCGCCCGCGCTGAACTGGAGGCTTTGGCCGAGCAGGCAGCGGCTGCCGCAGGACAAAAGAAGGAACGGGCGCGAAGGGAGCCCGGGACAGCGCGGGCGTCGCTGCCGGCACATCTGGCCCGTGTCGAGGAAGTGATCCTCCCTGACGAGACGGAATGCCCCTGCTGCGGAGGCGTGCTGCACTGCATCGACAGCGACATATCAAGCCGGCTCGATGTCATCCCTGTCCAGTATCGCGTCATCGTGACGTCCCGTCCGAAAATGGCGTGCCGGGCATGCAGCGATGGCGTGTTCCAGGCGCCTGCGCCCAAGCATGTAGTGCCAGGCGGCCTGCCCACCGAGGCGCTGATCGCCGATGTTCTCGTCAAGAAATATGCCGATCACACTCCCTTCTACCGGCAGGCACAGGCACTGCGGCGCCAGGGTATCGAGATCGACAGGGGGACAATGTGTAACTGGGCAGGCAGAGCCGCCGCCTGGCTCGGCCGCCTGACCAGCCGGATGAGGGCCGACCTCCTGTCGGGCGCGAGGCTGTTCGTGGATGAGACCACCGCGAAGGTCCTGGCTCCCGGCACTGGCAAGGTGAAGACAGGATATCTCTGGGCGATCGCTCGTGATGATGGGGCGCATGGCGGCACCGATCCACCGGCTGTCGCCTACACCTACATGCCAGGTCGCGGGAAAGTCTGGGCGGAAAAGCTGCTCGGGGACTTCACCGGCATCGTCCAGTGCGACGGCTATGGCGCGTACAAGCATATCGAGGCGCCGGACCGAAGGGCCGGTCCCGGAACGCTCGCCTTCTGCTGGGCACATGTCAGGAGGGGCTACTTCGACGATGCCAAGGGCGGCAACGCACCGGTCGCCGATGAGGCCCTGCGGCGGATCGCCGGGCTCTACAAGATCGAGGCTCGTATCCGAGGCTCCAGCCCCGAACACAGACTGACGGTACGCCAGGCTGAATCCGCTCCGATCATCGCGGACATGCTGCCATGGCTCAAGGAAATGCTGCCCAAACTACCCCGCGGCTCCCATACAGCCGAGGCCATCGGTTACACACTCAACCACTGGAAGGGCCTCGTCCGCTTCCTTGAGGATGGACGGATCGAGCTGGATAACAATACCGTCGAGCGCTCAATCAGGCCAATTACCCTCCAGCGGAAAAATGCCCTGTTCACAGGCCATGACCTGGGGGCTGAAAACTGGGCAACCTTCGCCAGCCTCATCGAAACATGCAAACTGGGCGGTATCAACCCGCAGGCCTACCTCGCCGATGTCCTCGCACGCATCGTCCTGTGCGGCGACACAGATCCCATCGATGACCTGCTCCCCTACAACTGGGTAGATAGTCGCGCCACCGCCAGCCCCGTCATCGATCAGGCCGCCTGAGCGCTCCCCTGTGGGAGTGTTTTAGCGCTTACCCTGCAACTATGACCCGGATGTCTTCCCGGATCCGACGCGGGTTGACTTCGACCGACCGCGCAAGCCGATCCTGGCCTTTGCCGGCGGCGTGCATAGCTGCATTGGTGCGCATCTGGCGCGTCTGGAGGTGAAGGTGGCGTTGCAGGAGTGGCTGCGGCGCATTCCTGACTTTGCGGTTCGGTCTGATGCGTTGATCAGCTACTGGCCTGGCGGGGTGGTTGGGCCGAAGTCTGTTCCGCTGTTTTGGTAGGGCGCGGACACAAAAAAGCCGCCTTGGGGATATCCGAGGCGGCGTGCGTGTGTGCTGTGTTGTGAGTTTGGTTGCGGGAGTGCGCACTGGACGGTGTACCACACCTCTATCGATCGAAATCTAAGATCGAAGGTTGATTTGTTGCTCCACCATCAGCTCTGCCTTTGCCTTACGCCACATGTCGCGGCGCTCAGCTTCAGATTGCGGGGCGAATATGAGGGAGAATGGACTGTTGGAGCGCAGAAGATCACCTTGTGGTGATCGCTCCAACATGGCGGCAATAATTTCATCGAGAGGCCGTCGCAATAGCACGCGCCACTTTCGATGCCCTGCCGTCGCCCGGTGACTAGCCAACTGCCCGTCAATTTCATGCTGGGCGTCGACAAGCGAGGCTGGGTTTGCACGAATGGCTGCCACGTGGATACGGGTCGTGATAAGCGCCATCCGCGCGCCTATTGCGTGCGGATCCAGCCGGGCGGTTGGAACGTCTTCTACCTCAATGATCCAGATACGGCAGCACTGGCGGTCTCGGACGCGAACATCGATCTCCGATTGCGGATAGACATGTTCGATGAGCCGATCCTGAAAGCTCGGTT
>CAUQPA010000570.1:0-3357 GCA_963519325.1 uncultured Pseudomonas sp.
GGGGTGATGGGGCTGACCCAGGTCGCTGCCCAGGGCATGTCCCTGGCCATGGCACTGCCCACCACCGGCGTCACGCTGGCCAGTTACGCCTGGCATGGCGAAGTGGCTTGGCGCGTCGGCATTCCCCTGGCCATTGGCGGCCTGCTCAGCGTGAGCTGGGGCGTGAAGCTGGCCCATCAGCTTCCCGAACGGCTGCTGCGCCTGCTGTTCTGCGGCTTCCTGCTGCTCTGCGCGGTCTTGCTGGCGCTACGCTGACTACTGCCGGAAGCCCTCGGCGATATGCTCGGCGAGGGTATCGATGATGGGCGAGGCGCTGCGCGGATTGCGCAGCAATTCGATGGAGCAGGCGGGCAGGTCCGGCATGCCTTCCGCTTCCCCCAGTCGCCGCAAGTCGGCAGGCAGCAGGCTCTCCAGTTGCGCGGTGACCGCCAGGCCCGCCTTGACGATCCCCAGCAGCGCCGCCAGGCTCGGGCTGCTGTAGGCCAGGCGATAACCCCGCTGGCGGTTGTCCAGCGCCCGGCGCGCCCATTCGCTGAGAAAGCAGGAGGTATTGAACATCGCCAGCGGCAGGGTATCGCGCTGGTGCACGTCGAAGCCCGGCGCCTCGGCCCAGACGAAGCGCTCGTGGCGCAGCGGCAGGCCTATCTCGTTGCCCGGCTCGCGGGTGACGATGGTGAGATCCAGGTCCTGGCGCTGCAGCAGGCCGGCGGTGGTCTCGCAGTGGACGTCCACCTGCACCAGCGGATAGGCCTTGGCGAAGCCCGCCAGGATCCCCGGGATGAACCTCATGACATAGTCGTCGGGAGTGCCGATGCGGACGATGCCCACCATGTGCGGCTCGCGTAGGGTGGTCATCACTTCGCCGTGCAGCTTGAGGATCCGCCGCGCGTAGCCCAGCAGGATCTGACCTTCGGCGGTCAGGCGTACCTGGCGCCCGTCGCGCTCGAACAGGCGGCGCTCCAGTACATCGTCCTCCAGCTTGCGCATCTGCATGCTGACCGCCGACTGGGTACGATTGACCACCTCGGCCGCACGGGTGAAGCCGCCCTGGTCGGCGATGGCGACGAAGGTGCGCAACAAGTCGGTGTCTATGCTCGGGTAATTCATGGCATCAGCACGCTGAATGGGTTGCATCAGAAAGATTCGTTGGATTGATGTTAAGCCAGAACCAATAGTTGAGCCATCACCCTCGTCGAAGGAAGATCATCATGGCTCAGCTCCTCGTTCGTTCTGGTTCCACTGTCAGTGCCTATGGTCAATCGCGCGCCCTGCAGCTGCTCGGTTGGCTGAAACGGGCGGTGGAGATCTCGCGCCAGCGCCGCGCGCTCTATCGGCTGGACGACGCCGCCTTGAGCGACCTGGGTTTGAGCCGCGCCGACGCCTGGCTGGAGGCCGACAAGCCGTTTTGGGCGCAACCGGCGCAGGAGTGCGAGCGCCGATCCTGCTAGGGTAGGTGTGAGTTGGTGGTCTGTATGGCACGAGATGAAAAAGGAGGGAAGGAGCTGGAGAAGCGGGAAAATCGGTACCAAATAGGGCCTTGGTAATAACGAGCAAGTAGCTGCGAAAAAATTCGATCAAAGCGGGCTCTTTAGCATTTGCAGCTAGATCCTCCCGCCACCAGCCCATACTACGCGACCGATGATCTGAAGCCACACCAGCCGGTCATGGGCGCATTATCTCGCGGTAGGCTGGATTCGCGCTCGTAATCAAGATGCTGCTGTTAAATTGACGCTGTAAAGGATGTAACCAGTGACATCCGTACTTTCCGGGACGTGAAAGGCGTAGCACGCATCCCCGACAGCGCACTACCGGAAAGGGAAGCGTTAAGCGCCACGGCGCCGGCTGGAACCAAAACAAAGGCATCTGGTAATGGCCCGCTCCTCCATCGTCGACCAGCACGGCCGACCCATCGAATACGACCAACTCACCCAGGAAGTGGCCGCACCGCGGCTGACGGGCGTGCGCCAGGTTTGGCACCCCTCGGTCGCCAGCGGCCTGACGCCGGGTCGCTTGGCCAACCTGCTCCAGACGGCCGCCGAGGGCGATGCTCGCGACTACCTGACCCTGGCTGAGGAGATGGAGGAGCGCGACCTGCACTATGCCTCGGTGCTGGGCACGCGCAAGCTCGCCCTGGCCGGCCTGGCCATCCGCGTGGAGGCCGCCACGGATGATCGCGAGGACGTGCGCCGTGCCGATGCCCTGCGCGAGGTGGTGGATGCGGCCGAGTTCGGCGAGATGGCCACCGACCTGACCGATGCCCTGGGCAAGGGCTATAGCGTCGCGGAGATCATCTGGGACAGATCCGGCGCGACCTGGACGCCGGAGCGCTTCGAATGGCGCGACCCGCGTTTCTTCCAGTTCGACCGCGAGACAGGGACCGAGCTACGTCTGCAGGACGAGGCCGACGTCATGAACGGCATTCCGCTCGCGCCCTACAAGTTCGTTCGTCGTGCATCGGCCGCGCCTGCGCACGGGCTTACCGATCCGGGGCGGCCTGGCTCGCCTGGCGTCTGTGGCCTACATGTGCAAGGCCTGGACCTAGAAGGACTGGATGGGCTTTGCCGACATCTACGGCATCCCCATGCGCGTGGGCCGCTATGGCCCGAACGCCAGCAAGGACGACGTTGGCGTATTGATGGCAGCGGTGGCCAACCTTGGCAGCGACGCGGGCGCGGTCATCCCGGAATCCATGCGCATCGACTTCCAGCAGGCCGCCAACGTGGCTGGCGCGGGTGACTTCTTCAAGGGCCTTGCAGAGTGGTGGGACAAGCAAATGTCCAAGGCCATCGTGGGCCAGACCATGAGCGCCGACGACGGGGCGAGCCTGGCCCAGGCCAAGGTCCATAACGAGGTGCGCCTGGATCTGCTGGAGGCCGACGCAAAGGCCGAGTCCAACACCCTCAATCGCCAGTTCGTCCGACCGTTCTGCGACCTCAACTTCGCGCCGGGCCGACCCTATCCGCGTCTGGTGATCGACGTCCCGCAACCGGAAAATCTGGAGCTGCTGATTAAGGCGGTGAGCGCCTTCGTGCCACTGGGCCTGCGCATCGAACAGTCCGTCATCCGCGACAAGTTCGGCCTGGCCGAGCCGGCCAAGGATGCCGAGATCTTGGGCAAGCCGGTCGCATCCGCACTTGCGGTGGCCACGGCTGCCATTCGCGAGCAGCCAGCCAAAGGTGTCGACGTGCCGGACATCGTAGACAGCCAGGTCAATACGCTGGCCCAGGCCGCCGCCGCGCCGCTCGATGACATGGTTGATGCCATCCGTGAGCTGCTGGACTCGGTGAACAGCCTTGAAGAGTTCCGGGACCGGCTGATTGAGGCCTATCCCGACATGAACCCCACCCAGCTCGCCGA
>CAUQPA010000571.1:0-3304 GCA_963519325.1 uncultured Pseudomonas sp.
CTATTGCGCAATGGCCCAAGCTATGGTCCAGACTGCGTATAGCCGTCTTCCCGAACAGAAACTCGCATGCTGAAGAAGCTGATCCAGACCCTGCGCTCGCCCCTGCGGCGTCCTGCGCCCGCGCCCACCTTGCCCATCGAACTGCCCCGCAGTCAGCATGCTCTGGAACGAGAGCGCATCAGCCGCCACGCCCTGAGCGTCGTCGACCGGCTGGAAAAGGCGGGCTATCAGGCCTACCTGGTAGGCGGTTGTGTGCGAGACCTGCTGCTGGGCCTCGAACCCAAGGATTTCGACGTGGCCACCAGCGCCACGCCCGAACAGGTCCGTGCCGAATTCCGCAATGCCCGGGTCATCGGGCGGCGCTTCAAGCTGGTCCATGTGCATTTCGGCCGCGAGATCATCGAAGTCGCGACCTTCCGCGCCAATCACCCCACCGGGGAAGCCGAGGACGAATCCCAGGGCTCGCGCCACGAAAGCGGGCGGATCCTGCGCGACAACATCTATGGCAACCAGGAACAGGATGCCCAGCGGCGTGACTTCACCATCAACGCCCTCTATTACGATGCCAGCGGCGAGCGCATCCTCGACTACGCCAATGGCACCCAGGACATCCGCCTGCGGCAGATCCGCCTGATCGGCGATCCCGAGCAACGCTACCTGGAAGATCCGGTGCGGATGCTGCGCGCCGTGCGCTTCGCGGCCAAGCTGGACTTCCAGATCGAGGCGGCCACCGCCGAGCCCATCAGTCGCCTGGCCCCGCTGCTGCGCGATATCCCGGCGTCGCGCCTGTTCGACGAGGTCATCAAGCTGCTGCTGGGCGGCAAGGCCGAGCGCACCTTCGAGCTGCTCTGCCAGTACGGCCTGTTCGCGCCGCTCTTCCCTGCCAGCGGCGAGGCCCTGGAGCGGGATCCCGAGTACGCCGGCACCCTGATCCGCCAGGCGCTGGCCAATACCGATGCACGCATCCGCGAAGGCAAGCCGGTCACCCCGGCCTTCCTCTTCGCCGCCCTGCTGTGGCCCGCCTTGCCCGAGCGCGTCCGTCATCACCAGGACCTGGGCCTGCCGCCGATTCCGGCCATGCAGGAGGCCGCCCACGAACTGACCCAGCAACAGTGCCAGCGCACGGCCGTTCCCAAGCGTTTCACCATGCCCATGCGCGAGATCTGGGACATGCAGGAACGCCTGCCCCGTCGCCAGGGCCGCCGCGCCGACCAGTTGCTGGAAAATCCGCGTTTCCGCGCCGGCTACGACTTCCTGCTGCTGCGCGAGAGCGCGGGCGAGGAGACTGGCGGGCTGGGCGAATGGTGGACGCGCTACCAGGAAGTCGGCGACAGCCAGCGGCGCGAGATGATCAAGAACCTCAGTCGAGACGAGGGCGCACCGGCCAAGCGTCGGCGTCGTGGAGGCAGCAATCGCAAGCGGCGCACCTCGGATGCGCCCACCGCCGGCGACGAATGATGGAGCGGGTCTATCTCGGCCTGGGCAGCAACCTGGCCGAGCCGCGGCAGCAACTGGAAGCGGCCCTGCAGGCCCTGGCCGACCTGGCTGACAGCCAGCTGGTGGCGGTCTCGTCCTTCTACGCCAGCGACCCCCTGGGCCCGCCCGACCAGCCGCGCTACGTCAATGCCGTGGCCGCCCTGGATACCTGGCTGGCACCCCTGGCACTGCTCGACGCCACCCAGGCCATCGAGCTACAGCAGGGCCGGGTGCGCAAGGACGAGCGCTGGGGACCCCGCACCCTAGACATCGACATCCTGCTGTTCGGCGAGCGACTGATCGACGAGCCGCGCCTGCAGGTCCCCCACTACCACCTGCAGGCGCGAGCCTTCGTGCTCTATCCGCTGGCCGATCTCGCGCCCGAGCTACAGCTGCCCGACGGCCGTCGGCTGCCCGACCTGCTGGCCGCCTGCCCTTTCGCAGGCCTGGAACGCCTGGCCCCACTGTTACCCAGCCGGTAACACGGCGGTAACAACGGTCATTGACTTGTGCCGGATGCGCCGGGACTATAGCAGCCGCTTTCGCGCGGCCATCCCGCGCCCGCGGCGCCCAGACAATAACCATAGCGCCGTCCCACGAGGACCCTTTTTCATGCCTGATATCAGCCTCACGACCCTTCAGGGTCTCAAGCAGCGCGGCGAGAAGATCGCCATGCTGACCGCCTACGATGCCACCTTCGCCCAGGCCGCCAGCCAGGCCGGCGTCGAGATGCTGCTCATCGGCGATTCGCTGGGCATGGTGCTGCAGGGCCACGACAGCACTCTGCCGGTGACCCTGGATGACATGGTCTACCACACCGCCTGCGTCAAACGCGGCCACGCCGGGGCCTTCATCGTCGCCGACCTGTCGTTCATGACCTACGCCACCCTGGAGCAGACCCTGACCAGCGCCGGCCGGCTGATGCAGGCCGGTGCCCAGATGGTCAAGCTCGAAGGCGACGCCTGGCTGGCCGAACCGATACGGCGCCTGGCCGCCAATGGCGTGCCGGTCTGTGCCCACCTGGGCCTGACGCCCCAGTCGGTCAACGTCTTCGGCGGCTTCAAGGTGCAGGGTCGCGATCCGCAGCGCGCCCAGCAGCTGCGCGACGCAGCCAAGGAACTGGAAGCCGCGGGCGCCGCCATGCTGCTGCTCGAATGCGTGCCTTCGGCGCTGGCCGAAGAGATCACCCGGGCTGCCCGCGTGCCGGTGATCGGCATCGGCGCCGGGGCCGCCACCGATGGCCAGGTACTGGTGCTGCACGACATGCTCGGTCTGGCGCTGCGCGGTCGCACGCCCAAGTTCGTGCGCAACTTCATGGCCGGCCAGGACAGCATCCAGGCAGCCCTTTCGGCCTACGTCGCCGCCGTCAAGGACGGCAGCTTCCCCGCCCCCGAACATGGATTCTCCGCATGAAGACGGTCCATAGCGTCCGCGAATTGCGCGTCGCCGTTGCCGCCGCGCGCCGCCAGGGCTTGCGCATCGGCCTGGTACCCACCATGGGCAACCTGCACGCCGGTCATATCGCCCTGGTGGAAACGGCCCGCCGCCACGCCGACTTTGTCGTGGCGAGCATCTTCGTCAATCCGCTGCAATTCGGCCCGAGTGAGGATCTGGACAAATATCCGCGCACCCTCGCCGAAGACAGCCGCCAGCTCAGTGAGGCCCATTGCGATCTGCTCTTCGCCCCGGCGGTAACGGAGATGTATCCGCAGGGCATGGACGGCCTGACCCGGGTCAACGTACCCCTGGTGTCCGAGGGCCTCTGTGGCGCCCGGCGCCCTGGCCATTTCGAAGGCGTGGCGACGGTGGTCACCAAGCTGTTCCAGAT
>CAUQPA010000572.1:0-3297 GCA_963519325.1 uncultured Pseudomonas sp.
CCGAGTCCGGTTTTGGGTGGCGCGATGGTGTAGGGATGCTGAGGGTCGTCGAACAGCTGGGCGACCAGCCCGGATTCCACCACCCGGCCGGCGTACATCACCGCCATTTCATCGGCCACCTCGGCGACCACGCCGAGGTCGTGGGTGATGAGGATCATGGCGCTGCCGGTCTCGGCCTGCAGCCCGGCGATGAGTTCGAGGATCTGCGCCTGGATGGTCACGTCCAGCGCCGTGGTGGGTTCGTCGGCGATGATCAGCGCCGGGTCGTTGGCCAGCGCCATGGCGATCATCACCCGCTGGCGCATGCCGCCGGAGAGTTCGTGGGGATAGGCTGCCAGGCGCTGGGCCGCGGCCGGGACCCGTACCTTCTCCAGCATCTCCAGGGCGCGCTGGCGGGCGGCCGCCTGACTACCACCGCGATGGCGCAGCACCGTCTCCATCAACTGCTCGCCGACGGTGAAGGCCGGATTCAGCGAGGTCATGGGCTCCTGGAATACCATGGCCAGGCGATCGCCGCGCAGGTCGCTGCGGCGCGCCTCGGGCATGGTCAGCAGGTCTTCGCCCATGAAGCTCGCCTGGCGGGCCTGGATGCGGGCGCTCGGCGGCAGCAGCCCCATCAGCGCCATGGAGGTCACGCTCTTGCCACAGCCGGATTCGCCCACCAAAGCCAGGGTACGGCCCGGCTGCACGGTGAAGCTCAGGCCTTCCACCACCGCGGCCGGGGCACCGGCGAAACGTACGCTGAGGTCGTCCACCACCAATACCGGGGTGCTCATAGGGCCTGCTCCAGGGTCTGTTGCAGCACGCTGTCCAGCGCCAGTTGCAGGGCGCGCAGGTGGGCGCGCATCACCGCCGCGGCGCGCACCGGATCGCGGGCATCGAGGGCTTCCACCAGGGCCTGGTGGTCGTCGTGGTAGGCCAGCAGGCGCTGGGCGTTGCGCGCGCGGTGGCGCAGGTCGCGCCAGATTGGATCCAGGCGGATGGCATCGAGCATCTCGAACAGGTCCAGCAACAGCCGGTTGCCGGCGGCCTCGGCGATGCTGCGGTGGAAGGCGCTGTCCCACAGCTCGATGGCGTCGGCGTCCTCGCTGTTGCCCAGGCGCTCGAAGGCGGTGCGCTCGGCCATGCGACGGATCAGCGCGCGCTGCTCGCCACTGGCGCGCTGGGCGGCCAGGGCGGCGAGATTGGGCTCCAGGTGTAGCCGCGCCTCCATGACTTCGATGAAGTTGGTACGCCCGGAAAGCTGGGTGAGTGTCAGGGTCGCGCTGGGCGGCGTGGGGCCGACGTAGGTGCCCTTGCCCTGGCGGCGCCAGACCTGGCCCTCGGCTTCGAGCACGGCCAGGGCGCGGCGGATGGAACGGCGGCTGACGCCGAATTCACTGGCCAGCTCGCGCTCCGGCGGCAGCGGCTTGTCGGGGACGCTGCTCTGCTGGGCCACCAGGTTGCGCAAGGCATCCAGGGCCAGGCGGGCACTGTCGTCGGTATGGATCTGCATCGAACCTTTGCCTCTTAGGTCTGGGCGATCTCCCGGCGCCAAGCGCGCTGCCAGCGCGGTCGCCGGGGGATCCGGATACCAGCAGTGGGTGCAAGGCCGATGCCATTGAAAATTGGTTCGCGCTGCCTTTCGGCGCGAGGCTCTGCGGCGATGCCTGGCACCCGGTCGTGGACCCGGCCGTTGGCATTGGTTCGCTGCTGGGCGAACCTTTGTGCGTCCGCTTGCCGGGCGCTGCGCTAGGATGGGGCCGGGGCGCACCGTGGCGGCGCGTCGGAAACTCCGCCAGGGCGCCGCTTTCTACCCAGCATCCGTTCCAGACCAGAGGACCGACCCATCGTCATGACCACGCTCTCCCGCGACGGCCTCGCCCCGGTCCGGCGCATGAAGCTCATCGCCTTGCTGCTGCTGTGCCTGGCAGCGGCGCTCTATGGCCTGGCCACCGCCCTGGAGGCGCGCCATCCGGCCTGGGGCTACGCCGCCGCCTTCGCCGAGGCGGCCATGGTTGGCGCCATCGCCGACTGGTTCGCGGTGACCGCGCTGTTCCGCCATCCCCTGGGCTTGCCGATCCCCCATACCGCCATCATTCCGCGCAACAAGGCGGGGGTCGGGCGCAAGCTGTCGGACTTCATCTGCCTGCACTTCCTCGCCACGCCCCAGGTGCTGGCCAAGCTGGAAGAACTGGACGCCGCCGGACGCCTGGCCGGCTGGTTGCGCCAGCCGGACAACGCCGCCGCGGTGGCCAACCAGGCCACCGGTGTCGCCCGCTACTCCCTGGAGGCCCTGCGCGAGGTGCGGGTGCAGGCCTTCATCCGCCGGGTGGCGGTGGAGCGCTTGCAACGCCTGGACGTGGCGGCGCTCTCCGGTGAATTGCTCGATGTGCTGACCGCCGACGGCCGCCACCAGGCGGTACTCGACGAGGTGCTGCAGGAGATCGACCGCCTGTTGCAGGACGAGGACACCCAGGCGCTGATCGCCCGCACCATCGGCGGCGAATTGCGCACCCTCAAGTACCTGGGCCTGGACGAGCGGGTCGGGCGCTGGTCGGCGATCAAGGTGGTGCAGGCGGTATCGCGCCTGATCGGCGAGATCAGCCAGGATCGCGAGCACGAGTTGCGCCGACACTTCGATGGCTATCTGGTCGGCTTCATCGAACGCCTCAAGGAAGACCCGGCCTTCCGCCTGCGTGGCGAGCAGTTGCGCGACCGCCTGCTGGAACACCCGGCGCTGGCCGGCTATCTGCAGGAGCTGTGGGACGAGCTGGTGAACTGGCTGCAGGCCGATCTGGCCGCCCCGGATTCGCGCATCCGCCGCCGCCTGGGTCGCCTGCTGGCCGAACTGGGTGAGACCCTGAGTCGCGACGAGGCCATGAGACACTGGATCAACGAACAACTGATCGCCGTCGCCCCGCCCTTCATCGACCGCAACCGCCAGCGCATCGGCGACTACATCGCCGCCCGGGTGGCCGCCTGGGACACTGACGAATTGGTCCAGCAGCTGGAGCAGAGCGTCGGCAAGGACCTGCAGTTCATCCGCATCAACGGCACCCTGGTCGGTGGCCTGGTGGGGCTGGTGCTGCATGCGCTGACGGTCTGGTTGGGGCCGGGGTAGGGGCTCGATCGCGGCCATGGGCCGCGATAGATGTAGGTTGGGTTGAGACGGCTCTATCGTCGAAGCCCAACATTGCCGGCCCCCGGGGCGATGTTGGGCTTCGCTGCGCTCAACCCAACCTACGGCAGCCTGGAGGAGCGGCCGCAGCGGCGGACCACCATGGCCGCGATGCTCCTGAGTACCAATAGCTAACC
>CAUQPA010000573.1:0-3292 GCA_963519325.1 uncultured Pseudomonas sp.
GCGTCCAGGTCGGCTGGGCGGGCATGGTCAGGCCAGCCTGCTGGAACAGATCCTTGCGGTAGTAGGTGATGGAGCTTTCGGCATAGAAGGGCAGGGCATAGAGGGTGCCCTTGACCGAGAGGCCTTCGCGTACCGACGGGAAGAGGTCTTCCAGATCGTAGTTGGCCGGCAGGTCCTTCATCGGCTCCAGCCAGTTCTGGGCGCCCCACAGACCGGTCTCGTACATGCCGATGGTGAGGACGTCGAACTGGCCGCCCTGGGTGGCGATGTCGGTGGTCAGGCGCTGGCGCAGGACGTTCTCTTCGAGGACCACCCAGTTGAGCTTGATGTCGGGATGCTGGTCTTCGAAGGTCTTGGACAGCCGCTGCATGCGGATCATGTCGCTGTTGTTGACGGTGGCGATGGTGACGGTTTCGGCCGCCTGGACGGCCAGCGCGAACGCCATGCCGGCGGAGAGGGTGACAGCGGACAATAAAAGCGCTTTTGGTGTTGTTTTCATCTTGCACTCCGCGTCCTGTGCCACGGCAACAGACGCTTTTTCTTGTTGTTGTAACCCACCACGCGGCCGGCTATGACGGCCCTTGTAGCGGAAGCCACGGAGGGATTACAGCCCGTTGGCGGTTGGGAAACAAATGCTGGAAGACACCAAAATCAATACTTTTTTGCACCTCGGTCCAGGCTGGATTTCTGCCTGGACCCGGCGCGAGCGCCTGCTCAGAGGCTTTCGGCCTTGACCTTGGTGATGCCGTCTTCACGGTACAGGTGCAAGGTCCCCGGGGTGGATTCGATCACCCGTTCGTTCTCGATCAGGAAGGAATAGACGGGCGTGGCGGCGCCTGGTGCCCGGAGGTTGCGGTATTCGTAGACCACCAGTTGGCCCAGCTGGTCGACCCGTTGCGGGGAGCCGAAGCTCTGCTTGAGCTGCTCCTGGGTACGGCCACCGAATTGGGTCGGATCGGCCGGCGGCGCGGGCGGTGCCGAGCTGCACGCGGTAAGCGCGGCAAATAGAAGAAAGGTCAGGCGTTTCATGGCAGCTCCGCGTGCTCTTGGAAAGGGCAGACGAATGACCTGCCCGTAGAACCAGACGGACCCGTAAAAAGGCGATTCATTCCATCTGTGGGGCCAAAAAGGCAGACGGATGCCCTGCCATTTGTCGGCATCCCGACGGGGCCTCAAAACACCCAGCGTTGTTCGGGGGCCAGGGCCTGACGTTCGTTCGGCCAGCGGCTGTGGTTGACGAGCTGGCGGTCGTGCTGGCGGTGTGCTTCGGTCTTGGCGGCGGCAGCCTCGGTGGCTGGTGAAGGTACGCTGAGCCTGAGATCGGCGAGCTTGAGCGGGGGTACGGCGGGGAGGGTGGCAGCTTCGGCCTGGAAGGCGGCGAGAAGCGCGATGACGCTGGCCAGAATACGAATTCCCATTCCTTGGGTCTCCTGGTAGATCCGAAGCGCGAATCTACCACTGTCGGGCTTGTTCGGTTCCGCGTTAACCTGCCATTAATGTGCAACTGTGACCGCGTTCGCCCTGGTAATCGCCAGCCAGTCACAGCGCTGGCGATCCTGCTGCGATAGGCAAGGACTCAGGCTACCGGTGCGGCGACGCCATGCTTGGCAGCCAGGTAGGCGAACAGGGCAGGGCAGTCCGACACCAGGCTCACCAGGGTCTGACCGGCTGCCGTCTCCTGGCGCAGCAGCACCTTTTCCTGGCGGGCATTCAGGTAGAGGGTGTACTCGGGCGTACTGGACTGGGCGACGAAACCCTCACCCATCAGGGCGCTGCCCAGCGCCATGCGCTGCGGCATGTCGCACGGGCCTTGCCACTGGAAGGCGCGAATGCCGAAGTTTTCCAAAGTCTCGGCAACCGGGCAGTCGATGACCAGGGGAGGATGGTCGAACAGCGGAAACTCCGTCGAAAGGAGTTCCAGGTGGCGCTCCAGGCACTCGAAGTGCCGTCTGGGGATCAGGCGACGCAGCTGTTGCAGCTGGTCATTGCCGGTGAATGGCGAAGCGTGTGCGGTCATGGCGTCCTCCCGGTACAACGAGCACTCGATTGTTCTGACCGGCTGCTGGCGGATTTGGTGCGGTCCGCCGAGGCATTTAACCGTATCGACTACCCTTGGCCGACAGGCTGCAGCAACCAGATGACAGGCCAGTGAAGGCGGCCGGCCTCGCCGACCTGCGGTCGTGTGGCTGGAGGCTCGATCGACACCGGCTCCGCTAATTAGGTGACCTGCCCCGAGGCAGGCCGGGTGGTGTGCCAGGTATTCTTTTTCCGAAGCCGAGCTGGCACCCTGGCGCCCTCCCGTCAGCAACCTCAGGAACACCCATGAGCGCCCTCGATCCCGCCATCGCCGAACGCTACCTCGCCGTCCAGGAGATCGCCCGCGAAGCGGCGCAGCAGGGGCTCGCCTTCTACCGCCAGCGCGGCGCGCTGCAAGTCGACCACAAGGGCGATGACCTGCAGGACGTGGTCAGCATCGCCGACAAGACGCTGGAAGACCTCATCCGCCAGCGCCTCGGCGAACGCTTTCCCAGCGATGGGTTGCTGGGCGAGGAGGGCGGCGCCACCGACCTGTCCGCTGCCTACCTCTGGGTCATAGACCCCATCGACGGTACCGCCCCCTTTCTCAACGGCCTGCACAACTGGTGCGTGTCCATCGGCCTGCTGCACGACGGTGAGCCCCTGCTCGGCGCCATCATGGACCCGAACCATGACGAACTCTTCCACGGCCTGCGTGGCCATGGCGCCTTCGTCAATGACCAGCCGTTGCGCGTCCATCCGGCCACCGAGGTGCGCCAGGGGCTGACCGGCCTGGGCACCACCCACCGCCGTGGCAAGGAGCACTTCCTGCCGTTCGTGACCGGCCTGCTGGCCGAGGGCGGCCAGTTCTTCCGCAACGGCTCGGGGGCGCTGATGACCGCCTACGTGGCTGCCGGCCGCTTGATCGGCTACTACGAAACCCTGATCCACGGCTGGGACTGCCTGGCCGGCCTGGTACTGATCCAGGAAGCCGGTGGCCGCCACAACGCCTTCCTGCGCAACGATGGCCTGGTCAACGGCAATCCGCTGCTGGTCGCGGCGCCGGGCGTCTACGACCAGCTCGCCGCCCTGGTCGGTCCTTCGCTGGATGCCTGAGGAAGGTATCCGGCGCGACGGGACGATCTCGGCACCGGCGGGTCCCAATCGGAAACAGCAGATAATCGGGAGCGCAACGATGAAGGTCTGGCTGGTCGGTACCTTGCTTGGGTCCCTGCTGTCCCTGTCCGGGCTGGCAGGCGCCGCCGAAGCCCAGGGC
>CAUQPA010000574.1:0-3278 GCA_963519325.1 uncultured Pseudomonas sp.
TGAAAAGCGCTATTTCCAGAGCTTGGAGAGTGTCTAGGAAAGCTGGGGCGATTCAATACGCCACAGGCACTATCATCATTGGTGACCAGACTCATCTACCTCGATAGGAAAAGTGAAGTTCGGATCGTCCTCACTCAAGTCCTCGAAAGCGGACGCCAGTAGGAGACTAGGATCCTCTGGCAGGTCAATTTCGGTCAGGGGTACAAGCTCCTCGTCACCTAGGTTTAGCGGCAGTTGCTGGGCAAGATCTTTGAACATGAATTTGATCGCGACGACTCTTCTCGCCTCACGCTTTAGCTCGTAGGTGACATCCAATCTACTCTTGGTACGCAGCTCTTCCACAGCAGGATCAATCACGCGCTGGCGGAGATTGTTGAAGCGCTGGTAGGCATCAGAAAGCCCTAAAGCGGTCCTGAGTGTCTCGATCTCGATGTATGCCCATCCGGTTTTCTTGAACTGCATGAGCATCTCAAAGAGCCGAAACGAGTGAGTAGAGTCGAGACGTGCGACTCGGCGCAGGTCATAGCTGGTGAGCTTGGTGTGAAGCCGGGATAGGTACGGCATAACGTGGATCGTGAAGGACAGCTCCACCCTCCCCTCGCCAGCGATGTAGCGCGCAGCATCGACCCAGCGCTTGCGTTCCACTGCAGACCCATCGAAGGTCTTCACCTCGCGCTCAAACAGAACGTCGGCCGTCTCCTTCATCTGCTCGTAGGCATGACGAAGCTGCACACCGTATATCTCTGAATAGAGCAGCGCGGACACAGAAATTTTCTTCGGCATCCCTTTCCGAGGATCGATTTGGCTTATCGCAGCCAAAATCAGCCTCTGCTCGTTGAGGGTAAGCCGATACGACGCTGTGATGAGCGTATTTGACTTCGTTACCCGAATCGGCCGAGGGTCAGCCTGATCAGGAACGGAGGTGGATACCTTTGACATGGAGGGACCTGGTAGAAAGCCTTTAAACCCTGCTAGCGCCCGTCCCTGTAGTCGATACCGGGTCAAGCGAAAAAAGAGTCAAAAGCCCGCACGGCGCGCTTTCCGCGCGACAATCAACTGCCTTGGCGATCAGGCAGAGTCAAGTTGTAGTCGTCTCGAAGAGACGCATTGGCAAGTAGTAAAACATCGTCCGAGCGGACACGCGAGTACCGTAATTTGTAGTCGGATCGATCTGAGCGAGCGTAGCGTGCTACCGAGAGGCCTGCTGAGAGGCGTTTGTACCGTAATTTGTAGTCGCAACACCCACCTGAGAAATCCCATTGGTGCGGCATGGCGGGTCTGACCGCTCCACTACCGTAATCTGTAGTCGCATTGCATGGTCGACACGTGTTCAAGGCTCGCACTGATGGGTCTGAGCGGCCGGGTACCGTAATCTGTAGTCGTATCATCTGGGCGGTGACCGTGCTCGAACCGCGGAGTAGGCGCCTAGCTGCGCCTATGCCGCAATCTGTAGTCATTAGGATGGGTCAGCCCTTAAACAGCCGTAATCCGTAGTCGATCAGCCGAGCAAAACGATTTTTTGCTCTCTAAGCGTCTGTTTGGTGCCGTAATTTGTAGTCGTGAGGTGGAGGGCTACTCGATCCAGCGGTATGGGATACCGGAATCTGTAGTCGTTTCAGCAGGTTAGAGGACGGCTAAGCCGTAATCTGTAGTCGTTGACCGAGAAGTATTGCCGCGATGACTACCGGAATTTGTAGTCGCTAGACATGATGGACGCATTGTCTCGCCATTGGTACGAAGCATTTGATGAGGATGGCAGGTGCAACCTACAAGCGCGCCTCGGACAGGCATGATTTCAGATTTTATCGTTTAAAATCAGAAACTTATAAGGTTTTTCTTGCGGTTTTCACATTGAACGCCTCGAGGAGGAGCGAACTTAACCCGCGTTTTATCGCCTTCGTGCTAGCGCTGTGCATCTGGACAGCCGCAATTTGTAGCAGGTGGTACTGCTCACCAGTGGATAACAGCCGGCATCCGTAGTCGTGACTGCCGGAATCTGTAGTCGACCGACCCGGAATTCGTAGTCGCGTCAGCCGTAATGCCTAGTCGCATTACCGGATTCTGTAGTCGATACCCCCCTTGGAACCCTTTGCCGGCGCGGCTTCCAGCGTCTTAAAAACAAGAGAAAAACAAGAAATAAAGATCTAAAAAGCTCTTAAAGGGCTAGCCGCTGTGGATAAGCTCGCCTTGGCATAGACAGTGATATGCAATCGACTACAGATCACGGCTGAGGGACCGTAGCCTGTGTGGTGACCGTCGTGTACGTCGTCTGCGCACCTACCCATTCCACCGGATGGCAGCCAAACGAGATATTCGTCGACAGCAGGTCCAGGGGATCCAACCGGCTTTGCAAACCATCGAGACCTTGTTAAGACCCTAGATCAACTACCTAAACGCTGTAATCCGGATGGGAATACACCTAAAAGAGCGCCGTACTAGCGCTATGCGCCCGGTTCTAAAGTCGACGTTGCCCCACACACAAAACAGCAAGCTTCCCAGATGGCACGTGATCACCTTCTGCTCAAGGGCACCGATCACCAAATTCATTGATGTCACAGGCATACAGCCCTGCTCAGCATCATCTCGTCCTTAATCTTGTCTACAACATGTGGTCGATGCGGAACGCGTTGCCTTCCGGGTCCAGCAGCACCGCCTGGTACCAGTAGTAGTAGGTTTCGTAGGGCGCCTTCACCAGGCGCGCACCGGCGGCCTCGGCCACTGGCACCAGAAGATCCACCTCGGCGCGGCTGTCCACCTCCAGGTTGAGCAGGAAGCGGCAGCCTTCACTGCCGGCGAATTCGCCCAGCCCCAGCAGTTCATAGGCTTCCGGCGCATTGAAGCCGATGGCGGTCTTGCCGGTGTCCAGGCCGCGAAAGATCGGCGAGCGGATCGCCTCGATCTCCGGGAAGCCGAACACCCGCTGGTAGAAGCCGCTCAGGGCCACCACGTCCTGGGCGAAGACGTTGACGTAGGAAAGACTCGGCATCAGGCCACCCGTACGCCGGTCTGAGTACCGCCAAAGGTGGTCTGCTTGACGAACTTGGATCTCAGGTGGTCGCCCGAGGTGATGGGCGCATGGCGCGGCGGCATGCCGGGGGTGGCGCAGCCGGGCAGACACTCGATGAGGGCGTCGTAGTTGGGCTGGTGGAAGAACACCAGGGACTGGCGGCGGGTGTCGCAAGCGGCATCCGCCGGCGGATTCACCACCCGGTGCAGGGTCGAGACCCAGCGGTCGTTGGTCCACTGCATCATCAGGTCGCCGATGTTGACCACGAAGC
>CAUQPA010000575.1:0-3276 GCA_963519325.1 uncultured Pseudomonas sp.
GGCGGGATCGGCGTATTTCACCAGATTCAGGAAGTCTTTTTCAGACCTTCCCTAAGTTCGTGATAAGACATAGGGGCAGCACCTTACCGAAAGGGTCAGGTGTTGCACTCAGTTTTTGCCGCCGCCCTCTTAGCTGCTTTACGCCGCACCCTGATTATCTCTCTCGAACACATAACCTCTCAAAATAACACCCCGAAATTTATTCTTGGACCAATAAAAATAGCCCCTAAGGGTAGAATTTATTTATGACTGAAAAACACCCAAGATAAAGCCATCCGATACTCCGGGCGTTATAGCGAAGCGGCGTCGTTCGAATAAGCGAGTGCTAAAAAAGATGGGTCTTCCTTCAAAAGAAAGATGCCCGTTAGGACTTTCAGGTTGAAAAGAGTATGAGACTTGGCAGCCGTCCACTCCACACCGTATCGGCGTGGAGCGTCGGCTGATCATCGACGCCTAAGCGGAAACTCAGCGGTTCAGTTTCACCACCACTCTTCCGCGGACCTTCCCACTCAACAAATCGTCGGAGATGGACACGGTGTCCTGCAGGGAGATCTCTCGGCTGATGTCGAGCAACAGGTCACTGTCGAGCTCTTCACCCAGTCGCTGCCAGGCTTCCACCCGCCGCGCGTAAGGCTGGGTCACGCTGTTGACGCCGAGCAGGCTCACTCCGCGCAAGATGAAGGGCGCGACCGTCATGGGCAGGTCCATTCCCTGCGCCAGGCCACAGGCGGCGACCGCACCCTCGGAGGCGGTTCCCGCGCAGACGTTGGCCAGGGTATGGCTACCGACGGAATCGATGGCCGCGGCCCAGCGCTCCTTGCCAAGCGGTCGACCCGGCGCGCTGAGCTCTGCCCGATCCATCACGGACTCGGCGCCCAGACGCTTGAGGTATTCTCCTTCCTGTTGCTTGCCCGTGACGGCGATCACCGAGTAACCGCGGCGGGCCAGCAGGGAAATGGCAAAGCTACCCACCCCGCCCGTGGCCCCGGTAACCAGCACCTGGCCGCTTTGCGGGATGAGTCCGTGGCGCTCCAAGGCCATCAGGCAGAGCATCGCGGTATAGCCGGCAGTCCCCACGGCCATTGCCTGGAACTCCGACAGCGCAGGCGGCAGGGGAATCAACCATTCGCCCTTCACCCTCGCCTTCTCCGCCAGGCCACCCCAGTGGGTCTCGCCCACGCCCCAGCCATTGAGCAAGACCCGGTCGCCGGGTTGGTACTGGGGATTCGAGCTGGCCTCGACCACGCCGGCGAAATCGATCCCGGGAACCATGGGGAACTGACGAACGACCGGGCCGCGCCCCGTAATGGCCAGTGCATCCTTGTAGTTCAGCGTGCTGTAGAGGACCCGAACCGTCACGTCGCCTTCCGGCAGCTGAGTGTCGGCCAGTTCGGCGATACCGACGTGAGGCGTCCCGTCGTGCTTCTCGATGAGTAGGGCTTTGAACATGCAGCCTCCTATTTAGACCGATCGTCTAAAAATGAACCAAAAGAAATCATCGCATGATTCCAGCCAGGTATCCCGTGATGAAGATGTCCAGCGGCGTGGCATTCTGCGCCAGTCGCGCGCGCAGCACGGCGCCCTCCCAGCCGATCCAGAAAAAGGCCGCCAGGGCGTCACAGTCGGTGCCCGCAGGTAGCGTACCGTCCTTGACCCCCGCCCTCAGGCACAGCGCCAGGCGTACCTGCCAATCCAGCAGGACGGCCTCCAACTGGGCGCGAAAACTTTCCGGAAGCACCAGGATCTCCTGACCGAGATTGCCCACCAGGCAACCGCGGCGGAAGCCATGCCTAGTCATGCCCGCCTTGGCGTCCTGGACGAAATTCCACAGCCGCTCGAGCGGAGGGACATCTTTCGCCAGAAACCACAGATCGAGCTTTTTGGCGAAATAGGCGGCGTAGCCCTGCAGGACCTCCTGACCAAAGGCTTCCTTGCTAGCGAAGTAGTGATAGAACGAGCCTTTGGGAACCTGGACCTGCTTGAGCACGGCATCGATGCCGGTCGCTGAAAAGCCCTGTTCGGTGAAGACCGCCATGCCGACATGGAGCAGAGCTTCGCGGGTATCGTGATGAGTCCGCGGCACCTTGGGAGGACGGCCACGACGCGGAGGCGAGTTAGGAATGGTCATGCCCCTAGTATTTAGACCGATCGTCTCTAAAGTCAAAACTTTCCGTCGAGCGATGTGCAACAGTGGCGCGATACCCAAGAGCGACCAGGGCGCTAGCGCCGCACCCGATTCCGCCCAGCGCCAACTGCAGCCCACCGAGTGAGCCATGAAAAAACGCCTTCCTCCATTGAATTGGCTGCGTGCCTTCGAGGTATCGGCGCGCCACCTGAACTTCACCCACGCCGCCCAGGAGCTGCACCTGACCCAGGCCGCCATCAGCCAGCAGCTAAAGGCGCTGGAGTCGCAACTGGGGGCCGTGCTGTTCAAACGACTACCCCGTGGGCTGGAACTCACCGAATTGGGGATGACGTACTTCCCCGTGGTGAGGGAGTCGGTGGAGCGCTTGGTGGCGGCGACCGATGAAATTTTCGGCCAGGGCCACCGGAGCGTGCTGATCGTTCGCAGCAGCCTGATGTTCTTCACCCACTGGCTGGCGATCCGTCTGCCGCGCTTTAAGGCGCTGCACCCGACTATCCAACTGCGCGTGGACAGCAGCATCTGGGTCGAGGACGCCGATTCCGATGCCGACCTGGAGATTCGCTATGGTCAGGGACGTTGGTCCGGTCGCAAGTCCGAACGGCTGACCTGGGACACGCTCCAGCCGGTCTGCGCACCCACCTTGCCCACGATCGCGAAGCCGCTGGCAAAACCCGAAGACTTGCAGCACCACGACCTGCTACACGTGATGGGCTACGAGGAAGGCTGGGGATACTGGCTCAAGCGCAAGGGTGCCGAGCACCTCGACTCGTCCCAGGGCCTGCAGTTCGACACCCTGATCTCAGCGCTGGAAATGGCCGAACTCGGGCAGGGCGTCGCCCTGGCGCGCTCGTCATTGGTCCAGCATCAGCTGGCGTCTGGTCGCCTGATCGCCTGATCGCCTGATCGCCCCACTGGCCAACGACATCGTGACGCAAGAAGCGTTCTACCTAGTGTATTCCGCCCACAGCCTGATGAATCCTGCCGCGGCGGCCTTCGCGACCTGGATTGCTCAGGAAGCCCTGACGTTCCGGGATGAATTGCTTGGCAGTGGCGAAGCCCCCGATTAGCAATAAGCCATGAATCGCCCCTAGTTTCGTAGACACCTCCAAGCCTCATAATGAGACCCAGCA
>CAUQPA010000576.1:0-3273 GCA_963519325.1 uncultured Pseudomonas sp.
GGTCACCATCAAGCGCCTGAAGTTCGAGGACCTGCTGCAGGACCAGGCCGAGCAGGACGGTGGCGAAGACGCCCTCGGCCAGCAGGACGCCAGTTTCGTGCTGATGATGATGACCCTGGCGGAATTCCTGCCACAGCTGATCGAAGCCCTGGGTGGCGAAGAGTTGCCTCAGGGGCTATAAGCTCCCCTAAAGCCTGCTCAAAGGCTCGCGAGCTAGAGACAAACAAGGCGGAAATGCTTGAGGAAGCGGATCGGACTCGCGCTCGAGTTTACGAGTGGTAAATGAGCATTTCCGACCGGGCTGGCGACCCAGGGCATTTTCAACGCCGTTTGGCCGACGCGCAGCAGACTTTGAGCAGGCTCCAAGGCCGGCGCAGACCGGCCTTTTTTTTGCCCATTTGAAAAGGAGTTTGCCATGCGTGCCCTGGCCGCCTTCAGCCGCTTCGTCGGCAATACCTTCGCCTTCTGGGTGCTGTTCGCCGCCCTGCTGGCGTTCTTCGCCCCCGCCGTGTTCAAGCCCCTGAGCGTGGCCATCGTGCCGCTGCTGGGGGTGATCATGTTCGGTATGGGCCTGACCCTCAAGCTCGAGGACTTCGCCGCCCTCGGCCGGCATCCCTGGCGGGTGCTGCTGGGCGTGGTGGCGCACTTCGTCATCATGCCCGGGGTGGCCTGGGCGCTGTGCCAGCTGTTCCACCTGCCGCCGGAAATCGCCGTGGGCGTCATCCTGGTCGGCTGCTGCCCCAGTGGCACCGCCTCCAATGTCATGACCTGGCTGGCCAAGGGCGACCTGGCGCTGTCGGTGGCCATCGCCGCGGTGACCACCCTGCTCGCGCCCCTGCTGACCCCGGCGCTGATCTGGCTACTGGCCTCCACCTGGCTGCCGATCTCCTTCGCCGGGCTGTTCTGGTCGATCCTGCAGGTGGTGCTGCTGCCCATCGCCCTGGGCCTGATCGCCCAGCGGGTACTGGGCAATCGCGTCGGCGCCCTGGTCGAGGTGCTGCCGCTGGCCTCGGTGATCAGCATCGTGGTGATCGTCGCCGCGGTGGTGGCCGCCAGTCAGGCGCGTATCGCCGAATCCGGCCTGCTGATCATGGCGGTAGTGGTCCTGCACAACGGCTTCGGTTTCCTGCTCGGCTATCTCACCGGCAAGTTCTGCAAGCTGCCGGTGGCCCAGCGCAAATCCCTGGCGCTGGAAGTCGGCATGCAGAACTCCGGCCTTGGCGCCGCCCTGGCCACGGCGCATTTCTCACCGCTGGCGGCGGTGCCCAGTGCCCTGTTCAGCGTCTGGCACAACATTTCGGGCGCGCTACTGGCCACCCTCTTCCGCCGCTTCAAGGACGATGGCTCCCGCCCCTGAGGCCTCGCGCCAGACCTGCCGGACCAGGTTCCGGCAGGTTTCCTCGGTGAAGGGCTGCGGCCGGGCGATGCCGTAGCCCTGGGCATAGTCCACGCCCAGGGCAGCCAGGGCGGCGACCACCGCTGCGTTCTCGGCGAATTCGGCGATGGTCTTCTTGCCGGTCAGGTGTCCGAGCTGGTTGATCGCCTCCACCATGGCGCTGTCCACGGCGTCTTCGAGCAGGTGGCGGACGAAGCTGCCATCGATCTTCAGGTAGTCCACCGGCAGGTGCTTGAGGTAGGTGAAGGAGGACATGCCGGCGCCGAAGTCGTCCAGGGAAAAGCGCACCCCCAGGCCGCGCAACTCTTCCATGAACTGCCGCGCCGCATCGAGATTGGCCACGGCGCTGGTTTCGGTGATCTCGAAGCAGATCCGCGCCGGCGCGATCCGCCAGTGCTGCAACTGCTGCTTGACGAAGGCCGCCAGGCCGACCTCGCCGAGGGAGTGCCCGGAGAGGTTGATGGCCAGGGTATCGAGCAAGCCAGCCGGCAGTTCGGCGAAGCGCGCCAGGGCCGCGGCGATCACCCAGCGGTCCAGGTCCGGCATCAGGCCGTAACGCTCCGCCGCCGGGATGAAGGCACCCGGCGCGATCAGCCGGTCGCCCTCCTCCAGCCGCATCAACACCTCCACATGGCGATCCGCCGCGGTCTGGTCGCCCAGGCCGAGGATCGGCTGGACGTACAGCCGGAACCTGTCCTCGTCCAGCGCCCGGTGCAGGCGCTGCACCCAGGTCATCTGGTCATGGCGCTGGTCCAGCTCCACATCGCCCGGGGCGAACACCTGGATGCGATTGCGCCCCTTGTCCTTGGCCGCGTAGCAGGCCAGGTCGGCCAGCCGCAGGGCCTCTTCCGGCGCCAGTCGCTGGCCGCCGAGGTGCACCACGCCGATGCTCAGGCCGACCCGGAAGCCCTGGCCGGCCGCCTCGAACTGCAGGGTCCCCACGCAGCAGCGCAGGCGCTCGGCCACCGCCTCCGCGTCGGCCGGCGCGCGCTGCTCCAGCAGCACGCCGAATTCGTCACCGCCCAGACGGGCCAGGCAGTCGCCTTCGCCCAGCTGGCTGGCCAGCAACTCGCACAGCTGGCGCAGCAGCCGATCGCCATGGAAATGGCCGGAGGTGTCGTTGACGATCTTGAATTGATCGAGGTCGATGAACAGCAGCGAGGCGCATTCCAGTTCCTCGCACGCCAGCAGCCGCTCCAGGCGGGTCTCGAATTCACGGCGGTTGAGCAGACCGGTCAGGGCGTCGTGGCTGGCCTGCCAGGCAAGATCGCGCAGGAAGGCGCGCTCGCGGGTCTGGTCGTGCAGCACCAGCACCACCCCGGTTCCTGCCTCGCCACGCGGCAGGGGCGTCACCGTCAGGGCCACCGGGATGCGCAGGCCGTCGGTGCGCACCAGTTGATGGGCCAGGAGCTCATTGCCCGCAAGCCAGTCCTCGCTCAGCAATCGCTCGGCCAGGGGTCGCGTCGAGCCCGGCTGGCCCTCGGTCTGGATATCGAACAGCTGGGTCACGGGGGTACCGGCGGCGAGCCCCGTCCGTTCGAGCAAGCGCTCCGCGGCCGGATTGTGATAGAGCAGGCGTCCCTGGCCATTCAGCGCCAATACCGCATCGCCGATGGCGGCCAGGATCACCTGCATGTGCTCTTTCTCGGCCTGCAGCGCCTGCTCGGAACGCCAGCGCTGCTGCACCAGGCTGTGCATGCGCCAGATGGCCAGGAACACCAGCAGCGCCCCGACCAGGGCGTTGGCGATCAACAGCGCCCTGACCAGTTCACGCGAGGCCACCCCGAGGCGCTCCGAGAAGGCCACCGTCTCCGGCATCATCCGATCGTGCAGGTCCAGCAGTTGGCGCTTCAACGGAATCAGCGCCGGTCCGGGCC
>CAUQPA010000577.1:0-3248 GCA_963519325.1 uncultured Pseudomonas sp.
GCCGAATAAACGCCCATCAGCAGGGCGAAGGTGTCGTGGGTGGCGATCTGGGTGAAGAAGGCCGCGATATGGTGCGCCAGGGTCTGGCCGTCGGCACCATTGACCTTGGTCAGGATGGCGGCGATGGAGCCGTACAGCGGAAACTGGATCAGCACCCCGGTGGTGGCCGGCACGGCGCGGGCCACGGCGTCGAGGAAGTGCCGCGGCCGCCAGTGCAGTAGGGCGCCCAGGGTCAGGAACAGCAGGTTGTAGGTGTTCAGCCCGGAGATGGCCTCGATGGCCGGCTTGCTGGCGAATTCCTGCACCAGCCATCCGGCGGCCAGCAGGACCAGCAGTACGATCAGCACCGGACTGTATTCCAGCCATTCGCCCGGACGGACCGGCTTGGCGGCAGGCTGGGGCGCCGGGGTGAGATCGACGCCACAGGCGCGGGCATCGCGGGCACTCTCCGGCCCCGGCGCCGTGACATAGGCGATCACCGCCGAGACCACCAGCAGCACCAGTAGGAGGGCGCCGGATTGCCAGAGGAACAGCGTCTGGCTGAAGGGGATCACCCCGGTGATGGCCAGGATCGACGGCGGCAGGCTGGCCGGGTTGGCCTGCAACTGCGCCGCCGAGGACGACAGCCCCAGCGCCCAGACCGCGCCCAGGCCCAGGTAGGCGGCGGCCCCGGCGGCGCGATAGTCCATCTTGAGTTCTTCGCGGCGCGCCAGGGCGCGCACCAGCAGGCCGCCGAACACCAGGCTCAGGCCCCAGTTGAGCAGCGAGGCGAGCATGGCCACCAGGGCCACCCAGCACACCGCGCCCCTCCCGGTGCGCGGCACCCGCGCCAGTCGCTCGATCAGTCGCGCCGCCGGCCCGGAGCTGGCCACCACGTAGCCGCCGATGACCACGAAAGCCATTTGCATGGTGAAGGGAATCAGGCTCCAGAAGCCGTCGCCAAAGGCCTTGGCGGTCTTGGCCGCCGGCGCACCCATGCCGAGGGCGGCCAGGGCCACCACGGCCACGGCGAGCACGGCGAACACCCAGGAATCGGGAAACCAGCGTTCGGCCCAGTTGGAACAGGCCAGGGCGAACCGCGCGCTACGCGAATCGCGGGAGGGGGTGGAAGTCATGGGGGATCCTTTTGTTGTTGTTTTGGATAGGGACATCAGGCGTAGGGTGGAAAACGGCGCAGCCTTTTCCACGCGTTGGGACAGGTGGGTAAGGCTGCGCCGTTACCCACCCTACGCTTTGCGCATCGAGACGTAGGTTGGGTTGAGACAGCTCCATCGTCGAAGCCCAACAACAGCGCTTCGAAATGACACCGTTGGGCTTCGCTGCGCTCAACCCAACCTACCATTGGCTACCGCCGCTCCACCGCCAGGGCCACGCCCTGGCCACCGCCGATGCACAGGGTCGCCAGGCCACGCCGACCGTCGCGCCGCCGCAATTCGTGGAGCAGGGTCACCAGCACCCGGCAACCCGAGGCGCCGATGGGATGGCCCAGGGCGATGGCGCCGCCGTTGACGTTGACCTTCTCATCATCCCAGCCCAGTTCCTGGCCTACGGCCAGGGCCTGGGCGGCGAAGGCCTCGTTGGCCTCGATCAGGTCCAGGTCGCCCAGCTGCCAGCCGGCTTTCTCCAGGGTCTTGCGGGTGGCCGACACCGGGCCGATGCCCATGATCGCCGGGTCCACCCCGGCACTGGCATAGGCGGCGATGTGGGCCAGCGGTTCGAGGCCCAGGGCAGCGGCCTTGGCCGCGCTCATCACCAGCACCGCGGCAGCGCCGTCATTGAGACTGGAGGCGTTGCCGGCGGTGACGCTGCCGTCCTTGGCGAAGGCCGGCCGCAGTCGAGCCAGGCCCTCGGCGCTGGTGTCGGCGCGGATGCCTTCGTCGGTGTCGAACGGCAGCGGCTCACCCTTGCGTTGGGGGATGAGCACCGGAGTGATCTCCTCGCGAAAACGCCCGGATTCCACCGCCGCCGCGGCGCGCTGCTGGGAGCGGGCAGCGAAGGCATCCTGGGCCTCGCGGCTGATCTGGTACTTCTCCACCAGATTCTCCGCGGTCTGGCCCATGTGGTAGTCGTTGAAGGCATCCCAGAGGCCGTCGCTGATCATGGAGTCGACCAGCTCGGCATGGCCCAGGCGCAGGCCGCTACGCACCTTGGGCAGCACATAGGGCGCCAGGCTCATGTTCTCCATGCCGCCGGCGATGACGATCTCGGCGTCGCCGCAACGGATCGCCTGAACGGCCAGTTGCACCGCCTTGAGGCCGGAGCCGCAGACCTTGTTCAGGGTCAGGGCCGGCACCTCGTGGGGCAGCCCGGCCTTGACCGCCGCTTGGCGGGCGGGATTCTGGCCGGCGCCCGCGGTGAGCACCTGGCCGAGGATGACTTCATCCACCTGCGCCGGAGTTACACCGGTCTGCTCCAGCAGGGCGCGGATGACGGTAGCGCCGAGCTCCACCGCGGGTACAGTTGCCAGGGAACCCTGGAAGCTGCCGACCGCGGTACGGGTGGCGGCGACGATGACGACGTCTTGCATGGCTAGGGTCTCCTCTAGGCCTGGATGGGGGCGCCGGTAGCCGCGCGCAATTCATCGAGGCTCACGCCTTCGGCCAGCTCCACCAGCTTGAGGCCGCCTTCGGTCACCTCCAGCACGGCCAGGTCGGTGATGATCAGGTCGACCACGCCGACGCCGGTCAGCGGCAGGTCGCAGGCCGGCAGGATCTTGTGCGCGCCCTTGGCGGTGTGCTCCATGAGCACCACCACGCGCTGTACCCCAGCCACCAGGTCCATGGCGCCGCCCATGCCCTTGACCATCTTGCCGGGGATCATCCAGTTGGCCAGGTCGCCCTTCTCGGACACCTGCATGGCGCCGAGGATGGCCAGGTTCACGTGGCCGCCGCGGATCATGCCGAAGCTCGTCGCACTGTCGAAATAGCTGCTGCCGGGCAGGGCGGTGACGGTCTGCTTGCCGGCGTTGATCAGGTCCGGGTCGACCGTTTCGGCGGTGGGAAAGGGGCCGATGCCGAGCAGCCCGTTCTCCGATTGCAGCCAGACGTCCATGCCGGCGGGGATGTAGTTGGCCACCAGGGTCGGCAGGCCGATCCCGAGGTTGACGTAGAAGCCGTCCTGCAGCTCCCGGGCGGTGCGTTGCGCCATCTGTTCGCGGGTCCAGGCCATCTTACTTCTCCTCGCTCAGGGTGCGTTTCTCGATGCGTTTCTCGGGGCTGGCATTGACGATCAGGCGCTGCACGAAGATG
>CAUQPA010000578.1:0-3239 GCA_963519325.1 uncultured Pseudomonas sp.
CTGTCGGGGTGCTGGTGGCCAGATGGATACGCCGATCGGCCACCGCATCGACCAGGGCCTCGTCGTGGCTGACCAGCAGGATCGCCGTGCCGAAGGCTTCGGCGGTCTCGACCAGCAACTCGATCATTTCCTTCTGGGTGATGAGATCCAGCCGCGAACTGGGTTCGTCGGCGAAGATCAGCGCAGGATCGAGCAGCAGCACGCGCAACAGGGAGAAGCGCTGCAGTTCGCCGCCGGAGATGTTGCTCGGCAGCCGGTCCAGCAGCCGCTCGTCCAGGCGCAGGCGTTGCATCAGGCGGCCGATCCGCGCAGCGTCAAGGCGGTGCAGCCGGACCAGATCCGCCAGCAGCTGGCGAAGCGTCACCGAGGGCGCGAAGGCGGCCACCGGGTCCTGATGCAGCTTCTGGAAGGCGAACCGACTCAGGCCCGAGCGACGGCGGATGGCCCCGGCGCTGGGGTCGGCCAGCCCCAGGAGCATATCGCCGAGGGTCGACTTGCCACAGCCGGAAGGCCCGGTCACCCCGAGGATCTCGCCAGCCCTGACCGAGAAGGACAGGCCCTCGAACAGCTGCTTGCCACCGCGCCGGGCACCGAGATCCTCGACCGCCACCACCGCCTCGTCGGCGAAGATTCGCGTCGGGCGCTTCGGCCACTGCGCGGGATCGGCGGCCAGCAATTGGCGGGTATAGGCATGCTGGGGCTGGTCGAGGACCTGTGCCGCCGGACCGGACTCGATCACCCGCCCCTTGAGCATGATCATCACCTCGCCACCCAGCCGCCGGGCGACCTCCAGGTCGTGGGTGATGATCAGCAGGCTGCCACCGTCGGCCAGCATCGCCTGGAGCAGCTCGATGACTTCATCGATGCGGTCGCGATCCAGGCCCTTGGTGGGTTCATCGGCGATCAGTACCGGCGAGCCACCCGCATGGGTCGCGGCAAAGGCCAGGCGCTGCGCCATGCCGCCCGACAGCTGGAACGGGTACTTGCGCTCGGCACCCGCGAGACCGAGCCGTGCCAGGTCCGCCGAGGCCTGCTCCCGGGCCTGGGCGGTGGGAAGCCCGACCACCTGGGTGTAGGTCTCGGTTACCTGGGCGAGCGCCTTCATGGTCGGGTCCAGGCTCAGCCAGGGCTCCTGGGGCAGGACCGCGAGCCCCCTGCCCCAGTGCTGCCGTCGGCCCGCCTGGCGGCCTTCCTCGCTGAAGCCGTCTGGCAGGCCGATCTGGCCGACGGCCTGGAGTCCGGCCGGTAGGTTGCCGACCACACCCTGGGCGAAGAGGCTCTTGCCGGAGCCGGTTTCGCCGATGATCGACAGCACCTGACCAGGCGCCAGGGAAATGGACAGCGGCTCCACGAGTTGCGTCTCGGCGGTACGGATCTCCAGCGCTGTGGTAGTGAGCGCCATGGTAGTGAGCGACGAGGTCATGGCTTGCGCCCTCCAGTGATGAGCATCAGCGACAGCACGGTGATGAAGATCGCGAGGATCGGCAGGGCGATGACGAAGGGCGCCTCGGCGTGATACGGCAGCAATTCGGTGATCATCAGCCCCAGTTCGGCGGTGGGTGGCCGGACGCCGATACTGACAAAGCCGAGTGCGGCGATGGCCATGATGGTCGAGGCGGCGCCGAAGGCGGCGATGGTCAGGAGGACCGGCGCCAGTTGCGGCCAGAGGTGCCGGCGGATGATGTAGGCCGGACCGAAGCCCAGCAGCTGGCTGGCGGCCACGGCGGGTGACGCCAGCACGGTACGGGACAGCGCGCGGGTCATGCGGAAGTATTCCACCCACAGCACCAGGGCGACGGCGCTGTAGAGGGCGACGAAGGAGCCGGGAAAGACCGCGACGATCAGCAGCACCAGCAGCAGGCCCGGCAGCGCCAGGAACAGCTCGGCCAGACCACCCAGCAGCTTGTCGACCAGCCCACCCTTCCAGGCCGCCAGAATGCCCAGCAGCACCCCTGGCAGCGCGGCGGTACAGACGCTGATGAAGGCCAGCCCCAGGGAGAAGCGAACGGCCACCGCCAGCCGCGCGAGCATGTCCCGCCCCAGGTGGTCGGTACCCAGGGGATAGGCCTCGCTCGGCGCCGCCAGGATCGCCAGGTAATCCTGGCGCGCGATGTCGCCCGACCACAGCAGCGGCGTGAGTACGGCGAAAGCGACCAGGGAGGCCAACAGGCCCAGGCCCAGCCAGCGCGCCGGGGCACGCGCCGGTGGCGCCGCCAGGGCGACGGTACTTTCCAGATTCATGCGTTTCTCCCGCGCGGGTCGATCAGGTGGTTGGCGAGATCGACGAGGGTATTGAGGATCACGAACAGCAGGCCCATCGCCAGGGCCGTGCCCTGCACCATGGGCACGTCACGCTGGACGATGGCATGCACCAGCCCGTGGCCGACGCCCGGCCAGGCGAACAGCGTCTCCACCACCACCACGCCCTCGATCAGGTACACCAGCTGCACCCCGAGGTAGGTCACCACCGGTACGCCGATATTGCGCAGGCCGTGGCGCAGGAATACCCCGGCGCCCCTCAGGCCCTTGAGCCGACCGAAGGCGTAGTAGGCGGAGGCCGCCACCTCGACCGTCGCATCCCGGGCTACCCGCGAGGAAACCGCGGCCAGGCCCAGGGCCAGGGTCAGCGTCGGTAGCACGCTGTGCCAGAAGGTGCCGTGCCCCGCCGCCGGGAGAAGATTCCAGGCAATGGCGAAGAGCAGCACGAAAAGCACGCCGAGGACGAATTGCGGCAACGCCCGGATCGCGGTGGTCAGCACCAGCAGACCGCGATCCAGCAAGCTGCCCGGACGCAGGCCAGCCACGACGCCCAGCGGCGGGCCGAGCAGCAGGGATACCGCGACGGCGCCGACCGCCAGGCGGATGGAGCTGCCCAGCTCATGGGCGACCACCTCCACCACCGGCTTGTCGGACACCAGTGAGCGACCGAGGTCCAGGGTCAGGAGATCGCCGATCCAGGCCAGCAGGCGCCAGAACAGCGGCTGATCGAGGTTGAGCTCGGCGCGCACCGCGTCTGCGGCCGCGGTATCCACCAGATCGTAGCCATAACGTCCGGCCGCAATGCGGTAGGCGGCGTCCCCCGGTAGCAGGCTCATGAACAGGAAGGTGAGGCCTCCTACCATCAGGGCGACCAGGCCTGCCTGCAGCAGGCGGAAAGCGAGCAGGCGCGTCATTGGGCCCACCGCATCTTGCTGAGGCCGAAGGTGCGCTCGAAGGGATCTATACTGGCTCCTTCGACG
>CAUQPA010000579.1:0-3238 GCA_963519325.1 uncultured Pseudomonas sp.
GCGCAGGGCTGTCGTGCAGCACGGCAGCCGCCAGGCTCATCTCGCCCTGGGGGCCGAATTCACCGGCGGCGGGGCCGCTCAGCGGTGCCGGCGCGGCCGGCGCCACCACGGCGAGCTGGTCGTCGGGGCGGATGTCGCCCAGCGCCCGGTGCAGGGTGCCGTAGAGGAAGTCGTGCACCTGGCGGCTGTCGCGGAAACGCACCTCGTGCTTGGTGGGGTGGACGTTGACGTCCACCGTCGCCGGATCCACTTCGAGGAACAGCACGAAGGCCGGGTGGCGACCGTTGTAGAGGACGTCACGATAGGCCTGGCGCACGGCATGGGCCACCAGCTTGTCGCGCACCATGCGGCCGTTGACATAGAAGTACTGCAGGTCGGCCTGGCCGCGCGAGAAGGTCGGCAGGCCCACCCAGCCCCAGAGGCGCAGGCCGCCGCGCTCGATGTCCAGCGGCAGCGCCTGCTCGAGGAAGGCCGGACCGCAGACCGCGCCGACTCGGCGCCCCTGGCTCTGGGGATCGCCGGCCGGGTGCAGGGCGAGCACGCTCTTGCCGTTGTGGCGTAGGTGAAAGCCCACGTCGAAGCGTGCCAGCGCCAGGCGCCGCACCACTTCCTGCAGATGATCGAATTCGGTCTTTTCGGCGCGCAGGAACTTGCGCCGCGCCGGGGTATTGAAGAAGAGGTCGCGCACCTCCACCGAGGTGCCCTGGGGATGGGCTGCGGGCTGCACCCGGGGCTGCATCTCGCGGCCCTCGGTCTCCACCTGCCAGGCCTGGTCTTCACCGAGGTGACGGGAGGTCAGGGTGAGGCGCGACACCGAACTGACCGAGGCCAGGGCTTCGCCGCGAAACCCCAGGCTGGCGACGCTTTCCAGCTCGTCCAGGTGGTAGATCTTGCTGGTGGCATGGCGCGCCAGGGCCAGGTGCAGGTCGTCCGCAGGAATGCCGTGGCCGTCATCGCGCACCCGCAGCAGCTTGATCCCGCCCTGCTCCACCTCGACGTCGATGCGCCGGGCACCGGCATCCAGGCTGTTCTCCAGCAGTTCCTTGGCCACCGAGGCGGGGCGTTCGACCACCTCGCCGGCGGCGATCTGGTTGGACAGCCGCGGACTGAGCAGCTGGATGCGCCGGGGTTCAGTCATTGCTGGCCGCCAGTTCGTGGGTGGGGATGGTCAGCACCTGACCGGAGCGGATGCGATTGCCGCGCAGCCCATTGGCGGCGCGCAGGGTGGACAGGTCGACGTCGTAGCGCCGGGCGATCAGGCTCAGGCTTTCGCCGGGCTGCACCCGGTGCTGGTCGATGCCCCGAACCACACCGACCTTGTCGCCGCGCTGTTCGCGCTGCCAGGCCAGGTAGGTACCCGGCGGCGGACGATGCTGGAAATACTGCACGATGCCCGACTGGATCTGCCGGGCGAGCAGGCCCTGGTGCGCGGGGCTGGCGAGCTTGGCCGATTCGTTGGCATTGGTGATGAAGCCGGTTTCCACCAGGATTGAGGGGATGTCCGGCGACTTCAGCACCATGAACCCGGCCTGCTCCACCCGTGAATGGAGCAGCTTGGTGGCGCGTCCGACCTGGCTGAGGATGGTCTGACCGACTTCCAGGCTGGACGCCACGGTGGCGGTCATGGACAGGTCCATGAGCACCCCGGCGAGCATCGGGTCCTTGTTGTCCAGGGCCTCGGAGACGCCGCCGACCTGGTCGGAGCGGTTTTCCGAATCGGCCAGCCAGCGCGCGGCCTCGGAGGTGGCGCCGCGCTGGGACAGGGCGAAGACGGTGACGCCCTCGGCGCTGGCGCTGGGCGCCGAATCGGCATGGATGGAGATGAACAGGTCGGCGCCCTTCTTGCGGGCGATGACCTGCCGTTGGCGCAGCGGGATGAAGTAGTCGCTGGTGCGGGTCAGCTCGGCGCGAAAGCCCTTCTGCCGGTTGAGATTGGCCTGCAGCTGCCGGGCGATGGCCAGCACCACGTTCTTCTCGTACAGCCGACCGCGGCCAATGGCGCCGGGGTCTTCCCCGCCGTGGCCCGGGTCGATCACCACCACCACGTCGCGCTTGCCGCTGGGGCCGGCCGGCAGACGGGTCGCCGGCTGGGCCGGGGTCCCCGGGGTCGCCGGCAGGTTGGGCGTGACGGTGGCCGGGATATCGCTGGTGGCCGGGTCGGTGCCCTGGTCGTAGAGATCGACCACCAGGCGGTTGCCGTACTCCTTGTTGGGCGCCAGGGTGAAGCTCTTGGGCGTCAGGGCGCCCTTGGTGTCCAGCACCAGGCGCACCTCGCCCGGCGAGCGCTGGGCCGCTCGCAGGCCGGTGATGGGGGTGTTGCGCAGCGGCTTTTCGTTCAGCCCGCCGTCGAGCTGCGCGCCGGACAGGTCGATGACGATGCGGTCCGGGGCGCTGAGGGTGAAGACGCTGGCCTTGACCGGGCCGGTGAGATCGAACACCAGCCGGGTATTGTCGGGTGCGCGCCAGACGCGCATGCCCTTGATCTGGGTGGCGGCCAGCAGCTGACTGCTGAGGATCAACAACAACAGGCCGAGTCCCGACCTGAGAAAACGCTTGCGCATGCCTGCGACCGTATAGCTGGAGAACGGGGATCGGCGTCCTAGGACGCGAGGGCGGCGCACCAGGCCTCGCCATGAGCCCCCTGGCTGACCAGGCGGAGATCACGGCCGTCGGCGCGTGGCGTAATGGTAATGTCCAGGTCCGGCTTTGGCAAAAAGCCCTGGCCGCGTTCGGGCCATTCCACCAGGCACAAGGCCTCGGGTGTGAAGTAGTCGCGAATCCCCATGAATTCCAGCTCTTCCGGATCGGCCAGACGGTAGAGATCGAAGTGGTAGACCGCGCCGCTGGCCAGTTCATAGGGCTCGACCAGGGTGAAGGTGGGACTCTTGACCGCCCCGGCATGGCCGAGGCCGCGCAGGATGCCGCGCGACAGGGTGGTCTTGCCGGCGCCCAGGTCGCCGTGCAGATAGAGCACGCCGCGACCGCCACTGGCCTGGGCCAGGCGGGCCCCCAGGGCATACATGGCGTCTTCGTCGGCGGCGTGCAGGGTCAGTTCAGGCATGGCTGGAGTTCCTCGAGCAACTGGCGGGCGACCGGGGGCAGATCGCTGGCGGCCAGACCGCGGCCCTGGCGACCCAGCTCGGCACCGGCGCGACCGTGCAGCCAGACGCCCAGGCAGGCGGCCTCGAAGGGTGGCAGCCCCTGCCCCAGCAGGGCCGCGATGATACCGGTGAGGATG
>CAUQPA010000580.1:0-3237 GCA_963519325.1 uncultured Pseudomonas sp.
AGGTACAACCGCTCAGTCCGATCACGAGGGACAGCAGCGCCAGCCAGCGGCTCGTGCGTTGCGCAGGCAGGGTGCCTGACTGGGTGGCGCGCCCTTCCCTGCCCGGAGTTGTAGCCGTCATGCGTAGACTGTGCCTGCTGTTGCCTGTGCTGTTCCTAGGTGGCTGTTCCCTGTGGCCCTTGCCCAAGCCCGATCCGGCCCAGGCCTGGATCGATCTGGACAGCGACGGCAAGGCCAAGCTGGAAGCCTTGAGCGCCGATCGCAAGGCACTCGAAGACAAACGCTACTTCCAGGTCTGGCCAGGGAGCCACGACCTGCAGGTACGCTACCAGTTCGAGGTGCAGCCCACCAACATCGGCGCCCAGGTCGCCGATCCGCTGGCGCGCACCTGCCTGGTGACCCTCAACTACAAGGCCTTCGCCGCGGGCGAGCGCTATCGCCTGGAAGCCGGCCAGACCGGTTGGCGGCCCTGGGCGCGCCTCTATGACGAGCACAACCAGGAAGTGGCGCGCAGCACTGCCAGCCGTTGCGGCGACGTGTAGACTCGGCTGATCTTCCCTTCGCGAGTCGCCGTCCATGCGCCTGCGCTTGCTGGCTATCACGCTGCTGCTCGGCGGCTGTACTACCCCACTGCCGCCCGTCGATCCACAGCAGGCGTGGATCGACCTGGTGCTTCGCGAGCCCGCCGTGGGCGCTTCGCTGCTGGCCGAATCCCAGGACGGCCGCCGGCTGGACGACGGTCGCTATTTCCAGCTCGCACCCGGCCGCCACAGCCTCAAGGTGAGCTATCGCTACGAACTCTATGGCGGCGGCGGCTTCGGTCCACGCTTTGGCTGGAACGAGCCCCTGCAGATCCAATGCTACCTGGAACTCGACTATGGCGATTTCCAGGCCGGCCGGCGTTATCGCCTGGAAGCCGAGCACACCTTCGGCCAGGGCGAGATCAGCCTCTACGATGGCCAGCGCGAGCTGGTCAGCTCCGAGCGCGGCATCTGCTCGCCCTTCTAGCCGGCCGTGGCCTGCACGTCAGCCGGCTCGGCCCAGCCGGGTGACTAGGCCGGCACGCTGAGCCAGTCGTCCTGGCTTCTGTCCAGGGTGCGGACCGGCGCGGGGCGCCCTTTCTGCTCCCGCAGTTGCCGACTCAGGCGCAGGAAATCCTCGCGTTCCATCCAGCGCGGCGCGGGCTGGGCAAAGGACAGAGCTTGGCGAATCCGGGCGAACGGCGACATGGCATTACCCTCTTGGCTAGATACTGTATGTGTAGACAGTACTAAGCCAAGCGGAACTGTACAAGTATCCAGCGGATGAACGGTCCGCTCGCTGCGCCGAGGCTCAGTCGTTGCGCTGGTAGATGATCTTGTGGGTACCGTTGGCGCAGCTGCCGACCACCATGTTGGGATCCCGCACCTCGGCGTTGGGTACCGCTTCGAGGGTATAGGCGGTCACCCCGGCCGACTGGATCTTCACCTCGATGTCGGCCTTGAGCTGTTCACAGGACAGTGGCTCGGCCAGCACGGATGCGCTCAGCAGGGCGGTGCAGCACAGTAGCGATAGACGCAGCATGGCGAATTTCCTTGGCGTGAGGACCTCCCAGGCTTGGACGCCTGAGCTGTGGCGATGTTCTCAGGGCGGCCCTTTGGCCAGCGAAGCGGTGGAACCCGTCACCCGAACGGTCTTTCCGATGGACATCCCGTCCCGTGAAGAACCTCCATGTTCCAGTGGTTGAAAGACAATTCTCAGGTGCTCACCCTGTTCGCCCAATGCTGCACCCTGGGCGTCTGGATCCTCTATGCCCAGTTGCTCCTAAACAACTACAAGCGCCAGCGCCAGCCCCGGCTGATCATCAACCGCGGTGCCGGCAAGGGTGTAGGGGCCCTCTGCCTGCTGTCGAACATGAGCGCCGAACCGGTGTTCATCAACCAGCTGACGGTGATCCTCAAGACCAATCGCGAGACGCTCTACACCGATGTCACCGACATCCGCGAAAGCGGCCAGGATGACTTCGATCCCGATCTGGTGCTGGGCCAGGCGACCCACCAGGGGCCGCTCAATACCGGCGACTTCACCCACATCGGCACCTTCCAGGGCCTGATCCGCCGTGCCGCCGAGCACAATGGCCTGACCCTGGACAACCATCGCCCGCCGGAGGGCTGGGTGTTCGAGGGCATGGAGATCCGCGCCGTGGCCTTCTACGGCTCGGACCACGACCCCATCGGGGTGCGCCGCCGCTTCCGCCTCGGCCAGCACGATGGCGAGTATTGCGCGCTGATCGCCGAGGACTGGCAGACCCAGCAGCTCACCTCACGCCGCCAGCGGCGCATGGTGCAGGACGACTGGATGCGTGAACCGGAGCACCGGACTCAGCCGAAGAACCAGTAGCAGACCAGGATCGACGCCGTCACCCCGGTGAATTCCGCCAGCAGGGCGCACCCCACCGCGTGGCGCGCACGCTGGATGCCCACCGCGCCGAAATACACCGCCAGCACATAGAAGGTGGTCTCGGTGCTGCCCTGGATGGTGGCCGCCACCAGCGCCGGGAAACTGTCCACGCCGTGGGTCTGCATGGTCTCGATCAGCAGGGCGCGCGCGGCACTGCCGGAGAAGGGCTTGACCAGGGCGGTGGGCAGGGCCTCGACGAAGCGGGTGTCCCAGCCCAGCCAGGTCACCGCGTGGCGGATGCCTTCGAGGATCGCCTCCAGCGCTCCAGAGGCGCGCAGCACCCCTACCGCGCACAGCATGGCCACCAGGTAGGGCAACAGCGACTTGGCGACGTCGAAGCCCTCCTTGGCGCCTTCGACGAAGGCTTCGTAGACCGGCACCTTGCGCAGGGCGCCGAGGATCATGAAGGCCAGGATGATGCCGAACAGGGTCAGGTTGCCGAGCAGCGACGACAGCCCTGCCAGCGCCGTGGCGGTCAGGGTGAAGAGAAAGGCGACGAAGGCGCCGAAGGCCAGGGCGCCACCGCCGATCCAGGCCAGCACCACCGGATCCAGCAGCTTGAGGCGCTGCATGAAGGCCACCGACAGCAGCCCCACCAGGTTGGCGCAGCTGTGCGCCAGCAGGATCGGCAGGAACACCAGGGTCGGATCCGTGGCGCCCTGCTGGGCGCGGTACATGAAGACCGTCACCGGTAGCAGGGTCAGCGAAGAGGCGTTGAGGACCAGGAAGAGGATCTGCGCATTGCTCGCCGTGGTGCTGCTGGGGTTGAGCTCCTGCAGGGCGCGCATGGCCTTGAGG
>CAUQPA010000581.1:0-3215 GCA_963519325.1 uncultured Pseudomonas sp.
GCGTACCCCTCCCCTTCCATTTCGGTTTCCATTTCGATTGGTCGGCCTTCCTGCCGGTCGCGCTGATCTATGTCATCAGCACCATAGAGACCACCGGCGACCTGACCGCCAACTGCCTGATCTCCCGGCAACCCATCGAAGGGCCGGACTATATAAGGCGGCTCCGCGGCGGGGTCCTCGGCGATGGTGTCGCCTGCCTGCTGGCGGCTACCTTCAATACCTTTCCCACCACCTTCGCGCAGAACAACGGGGTGATCCAGCTGACCGGCGTGGCCAGCCGCTACGTCGGCTACTGGATCGGCGGCATCCTGCTGGTGCTGGGGCTGTTCCCGGTACTGGGCGCCATCCTGCAGCAGATCCCCAAACCAGTGCTAGGCGGGGCGACCCTGGTGCTGTTCGGCAGCGTGGCCGCGGCCGGTATCCGTCTGCTGGCGCACTGCAGCCTGGATCGCCGCAGCCTGCTGATCATCGCCACCTCGCTGGGGGTAGGCCTGGGCATCGCCAGCCAGCCGACGCTGCTGGATCAGTTGCCGCCCCTGGTAAAGAATCTCTTCGATACGGCGATCACCAGCGGCGGTCTCACCGCCATCCTGCTCAACCTGCTACTGCCCGAGGAGCGCACCGTGCCAGCGGCCGAAAGCCCCTCGCCAGCCTCCCACCCTTGAAAGAGGTCTTGTGTCCGAGGCCGGGGGTGCGCTATTGATGCCTGCCGCGCCTTCGGATCCTGCAGTTGACATGACCCTTCTCGTACCCGCCCATTACGCCGGCCAGGACAAGCCGGCCGGTCGCATCCGGCAGCAGAACGAGGAGTCGATCCTGAAGGCGGCGGAGGAGGAGTTCGCCCGCCACGGCTTCAAGGGCACCAGCATGAACACCATCGCGCAACGCGTCGGGCTGCCCAAGGCCAACCTCCACTATTACTTCAACAACAAGCTCGGCCTCTACATGGCCGTGCTGGGCAATATCCTCGACCTGTGGGACAGCACCTTCAACCACCTGACCGTGGATGACGATCCCGCCGAGGCCCTCGGCCGTTATATCCGTGCCAAGCTGGAGTTCTCGCGGCGCCAGCCGCTGGCCTCGCGGATCTTCGCCATGGAGATCATCGGCGGCGGCAACTGCCTGTACGAGTATTTCAACCAGGACTACCAGACCTGGTTCCGCAGCCGGGCCGCGGTCTTCGAAGCCTGGATCGCTGCCGGCAAGATGGATCCGGTGGATCCGGTCCATCTGATCTTCCTGTTGTGGAGCAGCACCCAGCATTACGCCGACTTCGCCAGCCAGATCTGCCAGGTGACGGGACGCAAGCGCCTGACCCGGCAGGATTTCGAGGAAGCCTCCCAGACCCTCACCCACATCGTCCTCAAGGGATTGGGTCTGCGGGCACCATGACGTTCACCCTGATCCAGGAGGCTTCCTGGGAAGAAGAGGTGCGCAAGAGCCGTTTTCTCGCCCTGGCCGCGCCGGTGGCCAGCGTGGACGCCGCCCTGGCCTTCATCGAGCGGGTGAGCGTGCCCACCGCGACGCACAACTGCTGGGCCTGGAAGCTCGGCAACCAGTACCGCTTCAATGACGATGGCGAGCCCGGGGGGACGGCCGGCCGGCCCATCCTGGCCGCCATCGAAGGGCAGGACTGCGACCAGACGGTGGTGGTGGTGATCCGCTGGTACGGCGGCATCAAGCTGGGGACCGGTGGCCTGGTCCGCGCCTATGGCGGTTGCGCCGCCCGCTGCCTGCAGCAAGCGGACAGACAGCCGCTGGTGCTGCGCCAGGACTATGGCTTCGCCTGCACCTACGCCGAATGGCCGCTGATCAAAGCGCGGCTGGCGGCCTTGGCGGTAGTGGTGCTCGAGGAAGACTATCAGGCCCTGGAAATCGCCCTGCGGATCGCGCTGGAGCCGCAGCGGCGAGACGAAGTGGCCAGGCTGCTGGCGAATCTGAGCAGCGGCCGGATCGTCCTGCAAAGGCACTAGCGGCACGACCTTTGCTGTCTGGCGGTGCACGCCTGCACGATCCGCACCGCCTTGGCGCACTTTCGCGTCCTTGATGCGTTGCAGGGTTGCTTGGCGGCATGACTGGACCTGCCGAAGAGCTGCGCATCGCCCTAAAAGCGAGCAACGAGCAGCCACATGGCATGTTTTTGGTGCAACCCATTCAGACGACTGCCTTGATGAACGAACTGCCCTCCGCCGTGGCCACCCTGGTCCACAGTGCCAATACCCTGTTTCTGCTGCTGGGCGCCGTGATGGTGCTGGCCATGCATGCCGGCTTCGCCTTTCTCGAGGCCGGCACGGTCAGGCACAAGAATCAGGTGAATGCCCTTTCCAAGATCCTTGCCGATTTCGCCATCTCCACCCTGGTGTATTTCTTCGTCGGTTACTGGATCGCCTATGGCGTGACCTTCCTCGCGCCCGCCCAGGTGCTGACCGCCGACAGCGGCTACGCCCTGGTGAAATTCTTTTTCCTGGCGACCTTCGCCGCGGCCATTCCGGCGATCATCTCCGGGGGGATCGCCGAACGTGCCCGCTTCGTCCCGCAGCTGTGCGCCACCGCCCTGATCGTGGCCTTCGTCTATCCCTGCTTCGAAGGCTTGATGTGGAACAACAACCTCGGCCTGCAGGACGGCTTCGAACGACTGTTCGGCGCGCGCTTCCATGATTTCGCCGGCTCGGTGGTGGTGCACGCGGTGGGCGGCTGGCTGGCGCTGGCGGCGGTGATGCTGCTGGGCCCGCGCCAGGGGCGTTATCGCGAGGGCCGGCTGGTGGCCTTTCCACCGTCGAACATTCCCTTCCTGGCGCTGGGCTCCTGGATCCTGATCGTCGGCTGGTTCGGCTTCAACGTGATGAGCGCCCAGAGCCTGGCGGGCGTCAGTGGCCTGGTAGCACTGAACTCCCTGATGGCCATGGTCGGCGGGACGCTCGCGGCCCTGCTGCTGGGGCGCAACGACCCGGGCTTCCTGCACAACGGCCCGCTGGCCGGACTGGTCGCCATCTGCGCCGGCTCCGACCTCATGCACCCCATCGCCGCGCTGCTTACCGGCCTGGTGGCGGGCGCCCTGTTCGTCTGGGCCTTCACCGCGGTACAGACGCGCTGGAAGCTGGATGACGTCCTGGGCGTCTGGCCCCTGCACGGACTCTGCGGGGCCTGGGGCGGCATCGCCTGCGGGCTGTTCGGCCAGACCGCCCTGGGCGGCCTGGGCGGCGTGAGCCTCATGG
>CAUQPA010000582.1:0-3197 GCA_963519325.1 uncultured Pseudomonas sp.
GTGTTCATCTGGGTGGACTACTCCCTGCCGCTGCCCCCGCTGCGCACCGAATTGGAACGCGCCTGCGCAGAGGTGCCCCATTTATGGGATGGCCGGGTGTGCGTGCTCCAGGTGACCGATGCCTCAAGCGAATCCATCCAGATTCGGGTGCTGGTCAGCTCCGACGATTCCTCGAAGAACTGGGACCTGCGCTGCTTCGTGCGGGAGCGCCTGATCACCTACATCAACCGCGAATTCCCCCTCTGCCTGCCCAAGCTGCGGACCGAACTCGGCCGCCGCGATGACCTGCCCAAAATACATTCCGACGAAAGGCAAGAGCCGGTCGCGCGGCAGCCAGAAGTTTGATTTTGTAGCCATTTTCATCGATCAGGCAGCCATCAAGCGATTCCGCGACGGCTTATTCCTTAGCGCACCAGAAGTGAGCGCTAGCAATCAGGCATGCATCTGGCAATAGGACATAAACGCGCAACCTTCGCGCGGGAAACTTGTGACGTCGTCCATGAGTCAGTGCGAGAGCAATCTGGAAATCCGCGAAGCAGTTCTCGCCCATCTCCAGACATCTCAGAAGAGGTGACCGGCAAAAAGGCTGTAGCAGCTCGGCTGTAGGCATTTTTGAACCAGGAGCATCGAGCTTCAGGAAAGAAGCAACTAGGTAACCCTCAGTCTCGAACTTGCTGCATTGGGAGCGCACCATGGCAAATGCCGTCGTGGGGAAATTTGGGGCCCTGGAGCCCGTTGAAACTGCCATCCGCACCACCAGATCCAGCTCTCCTCGCAAGCGTACCGACGAGCCCCAGCTGACGCTGAGCTCGGTTGTCGAAAGCCGTAAGCGTATTCTGTTCGTGACGCCGGAAATCTCCGACTTCGTCAAGGCCGGTGGCCTGGGCGAGGTGTCCGGCGCCCTGCCCCGCGCCCTCGCCGCCTCCCACGACGTCCGGGTGCTCATCCCCGGCTACCGCCAGGTCATGGCCGCGATCAAGGATCGCGTGCAGATGGTCGGCCGCATCGCAGCGCGCGCCGCCATGCCGGCCTGCGACATCGGCCGGGTCAACCTGGAAGACGGCCTGGTCGTCTACGTGCTGATCTGCCCCGAACTCTACGAGCGTCCGGGCAATCCCTACGGCGATCTCAACAATGCCGACTGGGCCGACAACCACATCCGCTTCGGCCGCCTGGCCAGTGCCGCGGCCGATTTCGCCCTGGGCGACGCCTCCATTCGCTGGGTGCCGGATCTGCTGCACCTGAATGACTGGCAGACCGGCCTCGCCGCGGGCTACCTGCGCTGGAAGGGTTCCAGCACGCCCTGCCTGACCACCATTCACAACCTCGCCTACCAGGGCCTGTTCCCGGCCTCGGTACTGGCCGAATTGGACATCCCGGAGCATGCCTTCCAGATGGAAGGCCTCGAGTTCTGGGGCAAGGTGTCCTTCCTCAAGGCTGGCCTGGTCTACGCCGACCACATCACCACGGTCAGCCATACCTATGCCCAGGAAATCACCACGCCGGAATTCGGCTATGGCCTGGAAGGCCTGCTGCAGCTCAAGGCGCGCCAGGGCAAGCTGACCGGGCTGCTCAACGGCATCGATGACAACTGGAGCGCTTGCAGCGATCCGCACCTGAGCCAGTGCTTCGCGGAAGAGGACTGGGACGGCAAAGCGGTCAACGCCGCGCACATCCGCGAGGAATTTGGCCTGGAGCCGTCCAACGGTCCGCTGTTCGCGGTGGTGTCGCGCCTGGTGCAGCAGAAGGGTATCGACCTGACCATCGAGGCCGCCGACCACATCGTCGCACGCGGCGGTCAGCTGATGATCATCGGCTGCGGCGAGCCGCACATCGAGCGGCAGGTGCGGGCACTGGCGCTGCGGTATCCCGGTCGCGTAAGCGCCCACATCGGCTTCTGCGAGACCGAAGCGCGGCGCATGTACGCTGGTAGCGATTTTCTGCTGATGCCCTCGCGCTTCGAGCCCTGCGGCCTGAGCCAGATGTATGCCCAGCGCTTCGCCTCCCTGCCGATCGCTACCCGCACCGGCGGCCTGGCCGACAGCATCGAGGATGGCACCACCGGCTTCCTGTTCAGCCCCCTGTCGCTGGACAACTACCTTAGTGCCATCGACCGCGCCCTTGGGGTCTTCGAGCGTCAGGACCTGCTCAATGCCATGCGTCGCCGGGCCATGCAGGGGCCCTTCTTCTGGTCCGAATGCGCCAAGCCCTATGCCGCGCTCTACCTCGATCTGCTCCAGGCCACCGCTCAGCAGGAGCGGCACGTCGGCGCCTGACGTCAGACCTGGCTAACAAGCGCTTTTCCCTCGTCAAAAGACCGACGAAAAGCGCTTGTCCCGCTCAACTTTGAGCAACTCTCACCGGTCATAACAGCAACTGCGGCCACCTGGGCCGCAGTGCCTTTTCTGCCGTCCGGTTTCGGGAGTTCTTCATCCATGACTGATATTTCGCGCGACGCAGCCGCGGTGACCGGGGGCTACGCCTGGCAGACCCGTGCCGGTGCCACTCTGGTGAGCAAGGACCGCACCCTGTTCCATTTCTGGGCGCCCAGCGCCGATGCCGTGTCGGTGGCGCTGGAAGGCGGCATGACCCTGCCCCTGGAGCGCCAGGCCGATGGCTGGTTCGCCGTCGAGGCCCAATGCGGTGCCGGTACCCGCTATCGGTACCAGATCGGCGACCTGCTGGTGCCGGACCCGGCCTCCCGGGCCCAAGCCGGCGACGTGCATGAGCCGAGCATCGTCATCGACCCCACCACCTATCACTGGCAGACCGTGGAGTGGAGCGGCCGACCCTGGCACGAGAGCGTCATCTACGAATTGCACGTCGGCACCCTCGGTGGGTTTTCCGGGGTCGAGAAGCTGGTACCGCGCCTGGCGGCGCTGGGCATCACCGCCATCGAACTGATGCCGCTGTCCGAATTCCCCGGTGGCCGCAACTGGGGCTATGACGGCGTCCTGCCCTACGCCGTGGAAGCCTCCTACGGCACCCCGGACGACCTCAAGTCGCTGATCGACACCGCCCATGCCCATGGCGTGATGGTCTACCTCGACGTGGTCTACAACCACTTCGGCCCGGACGGCAACTACCTGCATGCCTATGCCGAGCGCTTCTTCCGCGAGGACATCCACACCCCCTGGGGCGCCGCCATCGACTTCCGCCAGGACGCGGTGCGCCGCTACTTCATCGACAACGCCCTG
>CAUQPA010000583.1:0-3175 GCA_963519325.1 uncultured Pseudomonas sp.
CCTCTATCCCTGGGGCGACGATCAGGGGCGCAGCCTGGCGGTGCTGCACGATCGCAGTGCCCACCAGGGGGTGGCGCTGGCCTTCAACGTGCGGGAGTTGCCGGTCTTCACTCTGTGGAAGAACACCGAGGCCAAGGCCCAGGGCTATGTCACCGGCCTGGAGCCGGGCACCAGCTTTTCCTACAACCGCAGCCAGCAGCGGGCCCTGGGCCTGGTGCCGCGGATCGAGGCGGGCGGAACGCGCGACTTCACCCTCGACTATCGGCTGCTGGCCACTGCCGCCGAAGTCCGCCAGGCCCTGGACCAGGTGGAGGGCATCCGCCATGGCCGCCCGACCCAGGTGCGGGACACGCCGCTGGTGCGCGCGCCCTAGTCGCCGGCAAGGTACGCCTTAGCGCCGCGCGGGCAAGGGTCGGGTGCGGCCGCTGCCATCGATGGCCACGAAGACGAACACCGCTTCGGTCACCTTGCTCCACTCGCTGGACAACGGATCGTCGCTCCAGACCTCGATGAGGATCTGGATGGAGCTGCGGCCGATTTCCAGGGTGTTGGTATAGAAGGAGAGCTGTGCGCCCACGGGCACCGGGGTCATGAAGGCCATGCGGTCGATGGCCACGGTGGCGACGCGGCCAGCGGCCAGGCGGCTGGCCATGGCGCTGCCCGCCAGGTCCATCTGGGCGACCAGCCAGCCGCCGTAGATGTCGCCGAAGCCGTTGGTCTCGCGGGGCAGGGCGGTGATCTGCATGGCCAGGTCGCCCTGGGGGATGGGATCTTCTTGTTCGAGCTCTTCGATCATGACAGGGCCCTCGGGAGCCCGGATAGCTAGGTAACGTTCAGCATCTACACGCAAGAATGCTGCCAATCCCGACAGGATTGATCGTTAGGGGGCTACAGTATAACGCCTGGGGCAGGGCGGCTCGACCGCTTTCGCACCCGCGGCAGGCGGTCATAGCTCGTCGGATGAGCCCTGAATGAGTCCTGAATGAATAGCGGAAATTTCTTGCAGATTTGCTATGGTGGAGACCGCGCGCGGCCAGGCGATCCAGAGGGCCGTGCACGTCCGATGATCAGGTAATGATCGGTAGACCTGTTGCCACCGTGCTCCACAAGGGCTTCGGTGGCGCGGTGCAGGTCCGGCGCCCATCCGGCGACCCGCCCATCCTCGCCCAGCCGCCCCAGGCGGTACGTCACTCGGGGCCGCGTCTTGTCCGCTACACCCGGAGGGATGCCAGAGGCCGAATTTCCTTTGCGCTCCTCTTCACGTCCGGGATCTCCGATGAAACTGCAATCCGCTTCCGCGCCCCTCACGTCGCGCCCGCTGGGCCGCAACGACTACAAGACCCTGTCGCTGTCCGCCCTTGGGGGCGCGCTGGAGTTCTACGATTTCGTCATCTTCGTCTTCTTCGCCGCGGTGGTGGGGAAGCTGTTCTTCCCCGCCGACATGCCCGAGTGGCTGCGGCAGATGCAGACCTTCGGCATCTTCGCCGCCGGCTACCTGGCGCGGCCGCTGGGCGGCATCGTCATGGCGCACTTCGGTGACCTGCTCGGGCGCAAGAAGATGTTCACCCTGAGCATCTTCATGATGGCGCTGCCCACCCTGGGCATGGGCCTGATGCCCACCTACGCCCAGATCGGCGTCGCCGCGCCCATCCTGCTGCTGGTGCTGCGCATCATCCAGGGCGCGGCCATCGGCGGCGAGGTCCCCGGCGCCTGGGTATTCGTCTCCGAGCACGTCCCCGGCAAGCACGTCGGCTATGCCTGCGGCACCCTCACCGCGGGCCTGACCTTCGGCATCCTGCTCGGCTCGCTGATGGCGACCCTGATCAACAGCGTCTTCACCCCGCTGGAGGTGGCCGACTACGCCTGGCGCCTGCCCTTCCTGGTGGGCGGTGTCTTCGGCCTGTTCTCGGTCTATCTGCGGCGCTGGCTGCACGAGACGCCGGTGTTCGCCGAGCTGGCGATCCACAAGTCGCTGGCCGAGGAGATCCCGCTGAAGGCCGTGCTGCGCGATCACTCCGGCAGCGTGGTGCTGTCCATGCTGCTGACCTGGATGCTCACCGCCGGCATCGTGGTGGTCATCCTGATGACCCCGACCCTGCTGCAGACCCAGTACGGCTTCTCCGCGGCCCTGGCGCTCAAGGCCAACAGCCTGGCCATCGTCTTCCTGACCCTCGGCTGCATCCTCTCCGGCGCCCTGTCCGATCGCTTCGGCAGCGGCCCGGTGTTCATCGTCGGCGGCCTGCTGCTGGCGGTGGCCAGCTGGGCCCTGTACGCGGGCCTCAAGACCCATCCGGAGTGGCTGTTCCCGCTCTATGCCCTGGCGGGCGGAGCGGTCGGCGTGATCGGCGGCGTACCGCGGGTAATGGTGCTGGCCTTCCCGCCCAAGGTGCGCTTCTCCGGGCTGTCGTTCTCCTACAACGTCGCCTACGCCATCTTCGGCGGCCTGACGCCCATGGTCGTCACCCTGATGCTCAAGCAGCATCCGCTGGGCCCGGCCTGGTACGTCATGGGGCTGGCCCTGCTGGGGGTCGGCATCGGCTTCTACCTGCTCGGTCGCGAGCGCCGCGCCGCCACCCTGGCCACCGCCTGACAACGGCGTCCACGCCGCCGGCCATGGCGGCGTGGACGTTCCCGCCAGGGCGACCTCGACATCGCCAAAAACGCCATCCCCACAGACGCCTCGCCTCGCGAGGACTAGGCTCGAACCGCCAGTCCAACAATAACAGCGAGGTGCAACATGTCCGGCAATCGTGGCGTCGTCTATCTGGGTGCAGGCAAGGTCGAGGTGCAGACCATCCCCTATCCCAAGATGGAAACCCCGCAAGGCAAGCGTATCGACCACGGGGTGATCCTGCGCGTGGTCTCCACCAATATCTGCGGGTCCGACCAGCACATGGTGCGCGGTCGCACCACCGCTCCCGAAGGCCTGGTGCTCGGCCACGAGATCACCGGCGAGGTGATCGAAGCGGGCCGCGACGTCGAGACGCTCAAGGTCGGCGACCTGGTCTCGGTGCCCTTCAACGTCGCCTGCGGCCGCTGCCGCACCTGCAAGGAGCAGGACACCGGCGTCTGCCTGACGGTGAACCCCTCGCGCGCCGGCGGCGCCTACGGCTACGTCGACATGGGTGGTTGGGTCGGGGGGCAGGCCGAATACGTGCTGGTGCCCTATGCCGAC
>CAUQPA010000584.1:0-3171 GCA_963519325.1 uncultured Pseudomonas sp.
GGTCATATCGTGCCCGGTATCGACTTCAGCAACGACCCCCTGCTGCAGGGCCGGCTGTTCTCCTACACCGACACCCAGATCAGCCGTCTGGGCGGGCCGAACTTCCACGAACTGCCGGTCAACCGTCCGGTGGTGCCGAACCACAATGGCCAGCGCGACGCCAAGTACCGCATGACCATCGACAAGGGGCGTGCCTCCTACGAGCCTAACTCCATCGACGGCGGCTGGCCCAAGGAAACCCCGCCGGCGCCCCAGGATGGTGGCTTCGAGAGCTATTACGAGCGCATCGATGGTTACAAGGTGCGCGAACGCAGCGAGTCCTTCGGCGACCACTTCTCCCAGGCCACGCTGTTCTACAACAGCCTGTCGGAGGCCGAGCAGGCCCACGTCGCCGACGCCTACAGCTTCGAGCTGGGCAAGGTCGAGCGGATGTGGATTCGCGAACGCCAAGTCAACGAGATCCTTGCCAACATCGATCTGGAATTGGCGCAGAAGGTAGCCAAGAAGGTCGGCGTGACCCCGCCTACCGCCCCCACCGTGCAGCCGCGCCAGATCTCCATCGACAAGTCGCCGGCATTGAGCCAGCTCAACCTGCTGTCCGGCAACATCAAGGGCTTCAAGGTGGCGGTGCTGGTGGGTGACGGCGTCATCGCCAGCGAAGTGGACGCCATCAAGCAGGCGCTCAAGGCCGAAGGCGCCCACGTCAAGGTGCTCGGCCCCACCGCCGGCCCGGTCAAGGCCGCCGACGGCAGCGAAGTCGCCGTGGACGGCTCGGCCGAGGGCATGCCTTCGGTGGCGCTGGACGCGGTCTATGTCCCGGGCGGCGCCGAGAGCGTCAAGGCCATGCTCGACGACGGCGTGATCAAGCACTACCTGCTGGAAGCCTACAAGCACCTCAAGGCCATCGCCCTCACTGGCGAAGCCGAGCAGTTGCTCAAGGCGGTCTACCTGAGCCCCGACGAGGCGCTGCTGACCGGTAGCGACTTCAAGGCGGTGCAGCAGGACTTCTTCGCCGCCATCGCCAAGCATCGCTGCTGGGCGCGGATGCCGAAGATCAAGTCCATCCCGGCCTGATCGGGCGGACGTGAAAAAGCCGACCGTCGCGAGACGGTCGGCTTTTTTCGTTTGGAGCAGGATCGGAACCGTAGGTTGGGTTGAGACGGCTCCACCGTCGAAGCCCAACAGAGCGGAGCTGGCAACGTGCGCTGTTGTTGGGCTTCGCTGCGCTCAACCCAACCTACGGATCCTGCACCAGACTCGGTTTTGTAGGTTGGGTTGAGACGGCTCCATCTTCGAAGCCCAATAAAACGGAGCTGACAGCGTGCGCTGTTGTTGGGCTTCGCTGCGCTCAACCCAACCTACGATTCCTGTGCCGGGATCAACCCAGCACCAAAACCCCGTCCATTTCCACCTGCGAGCCCTTCGGCAGGGCAGCCACGCCGATGGCGGCGCGGGCGGGATAGGGCTGCTGGAAGTAGCGACCCATGATCTCGTTGACGGTGGCGAAGTGCGCCAGGTCGATCAGGAAGATGTTCAGCTTGACGATATCGGCCAGCGAACCACCGGCGGCTTCGGCAACGGCCTTGAGGTTCTCGAACACCTGCACCACCTGGGCCTCGAAGCCGTCCACCAGCTCCATGCTGGTCGGATTGAGCGGGATCTGCCCGGAGAGATAGACGGTGTCACCGACCTTGATCGCCTGGGAATAGGTGCCAATGGCGGCGGGCGCCTTGTCGGTGTGGATCACTTGCTTGCTCATGGGTCGCTCCTGTGCGGGAAAGGCCCGATTCTGCAAGCCGGTGGTGACCGCTGCAACCTCAGAACCTGTTCACGATCGCGCGAGCTAGAGACAAACAAGGCGCAACGACCAACGGGAGTAACAGCCAAAAGGCTGGCCCGAAGGGTGAGCGCCAGCGAATCAAATGCCTGAGGAAGCGGATCGGACTCGCGCTCGAGTTTACGAGTGGTAAATGAGCATTGCGACGGGGCCGCCTAGGTGGGGCTGGCCTTCCAGGGCATTTTCAACGCCGTTTGGCCGACGCGCAGCAGATCGTGAGCAGGTTCTCAGCTGCGAACTCGGGTGATACCAGCCACGCCCTTGAGGGTACGCAGCTTCTTGATTACCCGCGCCAGATGGACCCGGTCGCGCACGCTGACCACCAGCTGGACCACGCTGACCCGGCCATCGCGCTCGTTCATGCCGATCTTTTCGACGTTGGCGTCCACCGCGGTGACGTTGTTGGCCAGCATGGCGATCAGGCCGCGCTGGTGCTCCAGCTGGACGCGCAACTCGACGCTGAATTCGCCGGTGACGTCCTTGGCCCAGTTGAGCACGATGCACTTTTCGCTGTTGTGCCGGAATTCGGCGATGTTCCGACAGTTTTCCAGGTGGATGACCATGCCCTTGCCCGCCGAGAGGTGGCCGACGATGGGATCGCCTGGAATCGGCGTGCAGCACTTGGCATAGCTGATCACCAGACCTTCGGTGCCACGGATCGCCAGCGGGCCCTGGGGCGTGGTGCTGGCCTGAGGTTCCAGTGGCTCTTCCTGCTCGCTGCCGGACACCAGGCGCCGCGCCACCACATAGGCCATGCGATTGCCCAGGCCGATCTCCTCGAGCAGGTCTTCCAGCACCACGCCCTTGTATTCGCCGAGCACCGAGAGGATGCGCATCGGCGAGATCTTCGACAGCTGGGTGCCGAAGCCGGACAGCGCCTTGTTCAGCAGGCGCTCGCCGAGGCTGATGGACTCGGAGCGACGCTGCTGCTTGAGCGCATGGCGGATGTTGGTGCGCGCCTTGCCGGTGACCACGAAGTTGAGCCAGGCCGGGTTGGGCCGGGCGCCGGGCGCGGTGACGATCTCCACCGTCTCGCCACTACCCAGCGGCTGCGACAGCGGCGCCAGGCGGCGGTTGATGCGGCAGGCGATGCAGCTGTTGCCGACATCGGTGTGCACCGCGTAGGCGAAGTCCACGGCCGTGGAGCCCTTGGGCAGCTCCATGATGCGGCCCTTGGGGGTGAAGACGTAGACCTCGTCGGGGAAGAGGTCGATCTTCACGTTCTCGATGAATTCCAGGGAATTGCCCGCACGTTGCTGCAACTCGAGGATGCCCTTCACCCACTGGCGCGACCGCAGGTGGCTGGCGCGCGGCTCTTCGCCAACGTCCTAGTA